>CAZTUZ010000354.1:0-1609 GCA_964617055.1 uncultured Thiothrix sp. | reverse complement strand
GTTTGGCGTACCTGCGTTTTTACTGCGTGGCAAATTCTACTAAGAAAAATCAGAATCACGCGGGATAACTTTACTTGCTGGCAGGTTATTGTTTAAATCTGCCAGTTATCTAATCATATTACTAAGGGGTAAACATGCCAAACAGAACCATGTTGCGTTGGGGGGCGGGTATTGCACTGTGCGCTACCACGCTTGTTAGTCTGCCAGCCCACGCGGGTAAAACCTTGGATTCCATCAAATCACGCGGGCAATTGGTCTGTGGTGTGAACGTTGCTCTGGCGGGCTTTTCTGCTGCCGATAGCAGTGGTAATTGGAAAGGTTTAGACGTGGATTATTGCAAAGCCCTAGCCGCGTCGATTTTGGGGGATGCCAGCAAAGTCAAATTCGTGCCATTAAACGCGCAACAACGTTTTACCGCGCTGCAATCCGGCGAAGTCGACATTTTATCGCGCAATACCACTTGGACATTGACCCGTGATGCGTCGTTGGGGGCGCATTTTGTCGGTGTGACGTATTACGACGGGCAAGGTTTTATGGTCGACAAAAAGTGGAAAGTCACCAGTGCCAAGCAATTGGATAATGCCACGGTGTGCGTACAATCTGGTACAACCACGGAAAAAAACCTGAGCGATTTTGCACGCGCCAATAATTTAAAAATCAAACCATTGGTGTTTGAAAAGAACGAAGCTGTTACCGCCGCGTATTACAGCGGGCGTTGCCAAGCTTATACCACCGATGCGTCGGGTTTGGCTTCCGAACGTGCTAATGCCAAAACACCAGATGACCATTTAATTCTACCCGATATTATTTCCAAAGAACCGTTAGGACCATTGGTACGCCGTGGTGATGATGAGTTTTTTGCAATTAGCAAATGGGTTTTAAACGCGCTGATTGAAGGTGAAGAATACGGTATTACCCAAGCCAATGTGGACGAGAAAAAATCCAGTACCGACCCGAATATTCAACGCATTTTAGGTACTGCCGAAGACATGGGCAGTTTACTGGGTTTGGATAAAGCATGGGCTTACAATGCGTTAAAAGCAGTGGGCAATTATGGCGAAATCTTTGAACGCAATGTCGGGAAAAACTCCCCGTTAAAATTAGAGCGCGGTTTGAATAAGCTGTGGAATCAAGGCGGCATTTTATACGCACCACCGATTCGCTAATCGGCACTGTATAGCGAGGGTTGAATGAACTTCTGGCGTAATCAAAAAACACGCGCTTGGGTGTATCAAGCCATTGCAATGGTTGTATTAATCCTTGCGGTGGCGGTTTTAGCTCACAATACCTTAACCAATATGCAGGTGCGGGGTATTCAAAGCGGGTTTGGTTTTTTAAATCAAGCCGCAGGTTTTGATATTAGCGAAAGTTTGTTTGGTTACGAACCCTCGCAAGCCTATTGGCAGGCGTTTCTAACGGGGTTGGGTAATACCCTGAAAGTGGCAGTGATTGGGATTATCCTCACTACGTTATTAGGTACGTTATTAGGCGTAGGGCGATTTTCGGCAAACGCTTTGATTCGTGGTTTATGCCTGACGTATGTGGAAATCATCCGTAATATCCCGTTATTGCTGCAATTATTCTTGTGGTATTTACTGTGTGTGGAATG
>CAZTUZ010000353.1:0-1623 GCA_964617055.1 uncultured Thiothrix sp. | reverse complement strand
TTAAGAAGCTGAACTTAATGTGTGCTTCGTAATCTTTGATTGTGCCGTAAAAACCGCGCAGAAAATCCCGATTAGCTTTCGCCACCACAGGATCATTTAACGCATCCAGAATCGGCTTGTCGTATTCATCAATCAGAATAACCACAGGTTGTCCAATTTGCTCATGAACATAGCGAATTAATGCCTGAAAACGCTCTGGACAAGTGGTATAACCTGATCGATAACTAAACTGCTCCTCCAACTTATCCAATTGTGCCATTAGGTTAGTATGCAAGTAATCGGGTTGTGAAAAATAACCGACACCAAAACTAAACCGCAATACGGGGTATTTAACCGACCAATCCCATTGATTATGTACCGCTAAACCGTGGAATAAGGCTTCATTCCCTTCAAATAATTCTTTGAGGGTATCCAAAAACAAACTTTTCCCAAAACGGCGCGGACGCGATAAGAAATAATGTGTACCTTGATTAATTAATGCGAGTGCTAATCCGGTTTTATCAACGTAATAACAGCCCTGTTTGCGTAAATGCGCAAAGGTTTGTATGCCAATCGGGAGTTTTTTACGCTGCATTATCATCTGCCTGTATAACGACTTCGTTAGCCGTGAGTATAACACGGAAGTACCGGACGGTTTCAGCGCAAACTAACCGTCACGGTGATAGTGTTGAATTAGGGCGCAGCAGCCTTGAGAAACTCGTCGCTGAAAGTGGCATTGCGATATTTCTCATCCTTCACTACTTCGCGCATTTTGCGCAAGGTTTCAAAGACGGAAACGACCAAATGCGAGTTCGCCGAATCGCCCAATGATACTTGGGGATTCAGTGAAATTTCATAATCGACTTGCGCTTGTTTGGGAGTTACTTGTTGAATAACCCAAGAACCCTTCAAGCCTAACATGCGCGTGCGCCCTTTTTGTCCGTTATCGTAATGATCCTTACCCGTTAACGTCACACTTAGGGTTTGTGTGGTGGGATCATAATGTGATTCTGACCCGATATACATATCACGATCTTGCAATAACACGGGCATTTTAATCACTGTATAATCCAAACGGTGCGCTTGATCCGGTGTTTCAATGCGTTTGGCTTCGATACAATTGTGTACCCAACGTGGGCAAGCTTCAATATCATCCAACAATGCCGCTACTGCTTCCACTGTTGCTGCGATTTTCATCTGTCCGCGTGTCACTTCATTTTCTGCCCCCGTTTGTTGCTGGGAAACACGAATCCCGCCCTGTTCTTTTTCTACCACCCAGCCGCCATCTGCGTGCGCAACAGAGCCGGATAATACCAACGCTAGGCTAGATAACCCCACCCTAGCAAAATGTGCAAATGCTGAATGTTTCAACGGTATTCCACTAAATCGGCTAACGGTTGACGCAGTTGCGGGGTTTGGTCGCCAGCGCGATAGCCAAACGCCAACACCACCACGGATTCTTCTTGCGTGGTATCCAATCCTAACAAAGTGTCTAAAGCGGTTTTGGAAAAACCTTCAATTGGGCAAGAATCAATCCCCAAACTCGCCGCCCCCGTCATCATAGTCGCCATTGCGATGGTCCAGTGCGGGGAAGCCCACGCAAAGGTGCGCATTGATGGGGCAACGTCGTGTTCTTGATGTGCA
>CAZTUZ010000352.1:0-1642 GCA_964617055.1 uncultured Thiothrix sp. | reverse complement strand
CTTCATGACCACAACGACCTTCAACCAGCACCTGCAACAAGCAGAATTAATTATTTCCCACGCAGGAATGGGTAATATCATTACTGCTTTGGAAAATCGCAAGCCTATCATTGTCATGAATCGCCAACATGCGTTAGGTGAACACCGCAATGATCATCAACTCGATGGTTTGATGTGGATGGGGCAATTACACGGTGTGTACACTGCTACAACACAAGCTGAACTCAATGCTTTATTGGATCGTCGTCATGAACTAACTGCTGCGACCGCTGCCCCTGATGAACGCTTACACAGCCTTGTCAACTTCATTGATCACAGCATTCAACAACACCTAACCACGGGTGCATGAATGTGTAAACAAACCCACGCCTGATGATGTTCTTACACAAAAAAATTTCCCCTCTGTTAATTACTAGTTTGTTATCCACGATTGCGCGATTTGCAGGCGTGGGGTTGAATTTTGCGGTTGCGATTGTGTTGACGCGAACCTTACCCATGCAAGAGGCGGGTATGGTCTTCATGCTCATGACCTTGGTAACAGGTGTTGCATTATTCAGTCGTATGGGAGTCGAACAATGGCTAGTGCGTGACGTAGCAAGGCTTCCCGAACAGGACATAGCCTTACAAGCAGCACATTTGCACGCTGCTTACCGTTTCGTGCTATTGAGTAGCGGCGCATTTCTCTTTGGCTGGTTAGCCCTCATACCATTCAGCACCCATCGCTTATTTGACAATGCCATTCAAGTTGCTCCCCTGTTGAGTGCTGGTATTGGCATGATATTCTTCAATTTTGTGATGTTAAATTCTGCCTTCTTGAAAGCCGTGCACCATACATCGCAATCCATTCTGGTACAAAACTCCCTACCTGCGATTACCTACCTACTGTTGCTGGCGGGGTTTTGGCTAAGTTATCGCCAAAATCAGCAATATTTGTGGTTATACAGCGCGTCATTACTAGCAGCGGGGGTGGTATCATTTTACTGGTTGCGTCCGTGGTGGGCGTATTTGTTCCGCCCTGAACAAACGCATTTGACTCTACGCAAAGTCCTAGCAGAATCCTTACCACTTGCCCCTGTTTCATTCTTTTCGTTCTTAATGTTATGGGCAGATACACTCTTTACGGGTTTATTGCTGAAAAATGAAGATGTTGCATTATTTAATATTGCAGCTCGCCTATCATTTGTCAGTTTATTTTTCCTAGGTGCATTGGACGCGACAATTTATCCGCGTTTATTGAAAATCCATCAATACCACCCTGAACAATTAAAACGCTTTTTTTGGCAAGCGACTGGCTTGGTTGCTGGTATCTTGGGCATTGTGACGCTGGTATTATTAGTTGCTGGTGAGTACATTCTGTGGGTATTTAAACCAGAATACATGCAGGCAGCCACAACCCTTGCCATTTTACTGCTAGCACAATTTGCCCGTGCCTTGAGCCTGACATTTTCCTTTATGTTTATCATGGAAAATAAAGTACGCTACCTAAATACCATGCTTATGGTAGCACTGGTAACGAATGTTATTGCAAACGCACTACTGATCCCACGCTATGGGATTGAAGGGGCAGCTAGTGCTACGCTATTAGCCAATTGTTTGCTAACCGGAGGCGTTATCGTGCTATTTTACTACCAGCGTTTGCTCA
>CAZTUZ010000351.1:0-1711 GCA_964617055.1 uncultured Thiothrix sp. | reverse complement strand
CTTAATGGAAATCGCAGGGCGGTAAATAACGCTGAAATCCAAACGGCGGCGGATCAAAGCGTTCGGGCTACGCGTGCGGGTTTCGGTCGGGTATTTCAGGGCCAGCTTAGTGGCACGCATGGAATCTTCAGCTTCATCAATGCACGCAATGCCTTTGGCTTCGCGCGTTTCAACAGACCAATCCACAGGAATAAATTCAATGTCTGCTGGCAATGCGTCGGCAATCATGTGCACGGAATTAGCTAATTCCGGGCCAATACCGTCGCCTAACAGTTCGGTAATAACGATCTTATTACTCATCTCTCATCCTCCTTTGGCTTTAAATCGGGAAATTACTCAACCGTTTTTCGAGTTCTTATGTTGGGCGCGATGATATAGGCTTTAACGAAGATTGTCGACAATTATTGATTTTTTTTCACAAACTTTTTAAATATCACGCCGATATTCGATTAATTGTCGACACTTGTAGATAATGCAGCACAAGATTGCGCCAGCTATTCGCAATCCTGTAACATGACCCGCTGTTTCTTGAGTTTTTTAAACGGGTATCTATTCACCATGTCAGAAGCAGCTTTACTCTCCAGCTATAGCACGACCTTCGCTCCAGAACGCGCTCGCACCATTGCACTCGTGATTTGGCAAGGATTTAACCGTCACTTTGAAATTTTTCAACGCATCACCTCTGGGGCGCGAGAACGTTTTGAAGCTGCCGACTGGCACGCGGTTCACGCTGCTTCACGCGAGCGCATTGAACTGTATGACCGCCGTATTCAAGAAACCTGTGCCGCGATTCAGGCATTGCATCCCGAACACCATAACGAACCTGAATTTTGGCGGGATGTCAAAGCGTGCTACCGTCAACTGCTGTTAGATCACCAACAACCCGAATTAGCCGAAACTTTTTTCACTTCCATTTTTTGCCGTCAATTTCCGCGCAAATATTACACAAATGAATACATCTTTTTGCGTAACTCCATTTCTACCGAATATATCGATTCAGAGGAAATCAGTTACCTTAGTTACTACCCTAGTAAAAGCGGCTTGCGTCAAACCATTTTAAGTATTATCCGTGCAGCGGGTTTCACGTTACCGTTTGAGAATTTTGACCGTGACATTCGTAGTATTTTCCGCGTTTTGATTCGTCAATACCCCAAAAAAGCGGACCGCAAAACGTATTTAAACTATCAGCTATCAGTTATTCGCCACGGTTTTTTCCGCAATAAAGGCGCATACATTGTTGGTAAAGCCATTAATGGTCGTGAAGAAGTGCCTTTTGCTCTCGCTATCTTGAACAATGAGAAGGGCGGCCTGTATATCGACGCATTATTATTAGGTGAAAAACAACTGTCCGTCGTTTTCAGTTATTCCCAGGCTTACTTCATGGTGGAACATGAAGTACCGTCGGCAATTACCTCATTCCTCCAGAAGTTAATGCCGCGCCGTAATATGTCGGAATTGTACTCATCCATTGGTTTGCATAAGCAAGGTAAGTCCGCATTTTATCGCGATTTTTTACATCATTTGCGTCATTCTAGCGACGAATTTATCATAGCCCCTGGGATTCGTGGGATGGTGATGATGGTCTTTACCTTACCTTCTTACCCCTATGTTTTCAAAATTATTAAGGATAAGTTCGCACCACAAAAGGAATTTACTCGCCAACAAGTTGAAGAGAAATATCAATTAGTTAAACGTCATGATCGCGTAGGAC
>CAZTUZ010000350.1:0-1721 GCA_964617055.1 uncultured Thiothrix sp. | reverse complement strand
AAATCTTTCGCTATCGGCGTTTACCCTATTCTAGCTGAAGAGTTTGAGCAATTTCGCCGAGCAACAGAATGGTTTTTACGCCCCGAACTCATCTGGCACAAAGGCCGCTATCCCGTCATTAATGTTCGCATCCAAGACATTAAACTATACTTGCAGTGGTTAAGTGAACAAACCGAGCAGACATACCGCCTACCAACAGAAGCCGAATGGGAATATGCCGCCCGTGCAGGAACAGTCACACCGTTTTATCATGGTGAGGATGTCAGTTGTAAGGAAGTTCACTTTAACCCATTGTTTCCATACAAAGAACCTCAGGAAAAACGGCGTTGGTATCTACCACGTTGTATGCCGTCCATCAAAGCCAGTGAGGTGGGTTTGCGCGTTCCTAATCTTTGGGGACTGCACGATATGCATGGCAATGTATGGGAATTTACCCATAGTCACTGGACAAGCTCACACATCAATGCTAACCGTGATGGCAGCGAGTCCGTTGCGGCAAATCCCTACTGGTATGTAACCAAAGGTGGCTCGTGGTTTGACCCTGCGACATTGGCGCGTAGTGCAGCGCGTAAGAAGCGTTTTTGGGATGAAATGGATACGAATCTGGGGTTTCGAGTTGTGCGTGAGTTATAACCCACGCACAAAAAAAGTGCATTTAACGATCAAATTCCAAAGCAATACCAGCAGGTACGACCTCCAACAATTGCCCGTTCTGCCAGACTAATTGCCCGTTGACAATCGTTGCTGCAATACTAGAACGAAACTCATAACCGTCGAATGGAGTCCATGCACATTTTGACAAACTATTAGCGTGCGTGGCTAAATAGGGCTTATTTATATCTACTAATACTAAATCTGCCCAATAACCTTCACGAATATAACCACGCTCTTTAATTTGGAATAAATCAGCCACCACATGACTGGTTTTTTGCACGATAAATTCCAAACTAAAAATACCATCGTGGTAATGTTCTAAAACCGTTTGTAACGCATGTTGCACTAATGGCAAACCTGATGGAGCTTTAAAATAACTGCCATTTTGCTTTTCCTGCCAAGTATGTGGCGCATGATCTGTACCGATCACATCCAAACGCCCATCTAATAGTGCCTGAATAATTCCAGCACGGTCTTCAGCCGTTTTAATGGCAGGATTACACTTAATTAATGCACCTTTTGTTGCATAATCTTCATCAGAAAAATGTAAAAAATGAACACAAGCTTCGGCTGTAATACGTTTATCGCTTAATGCCATATCCGCAAACATCTCTGCTTCTTTTGCCGTAGAAATATGCAAAATGTGTAAACGTGTACCACAACGTTTTGCTAATTCGATGGCCAATGAAGAAGATTTATAACAAGCTTCTTCGCTACGAATAATCGGATGTAAATTAAAAGGAATGTTGTCGCCATAAATACTGCGATAACTTTCTTCATTTTCTATGATGGTCGGCGTATCCTCACAATGCGCCGCAATAATCGTTGGGGCATGTGTAAAAATCTGCTCTAGAATCTCTGGATCATCTACTAACATATTGCCTGTAGATGCCCCCATAAACACTTTAATACCACATGCATCTTTAGGATTTAATGCTTTAATTGCTTCTAGATTATCATTCGATGCACCCAAATAAAAAGCGAAATTACCCGCTGATCGCCCCGCCGCAATTTGCTTTTTTTCCTGCAATAATGCGGAATTTAATGTATTTGGTATGGTATTTGGC
>CAZTUZ010000349.1:0-1721 GCA_964617055.1 uncultured Thiothrix sp. | reverse complement strand
GTCACACGGTCACCAGTCAGAATACGGATGTAGTTTTTGCGCATACGACCAGAGATATGGGCATTTACCACATGACCATTATCCAGCTCGACGCGAAAAGTGGTATTCGGCAGGGTTTCCACCACTGTGCCTTCCATTTCAATATAATCTTCTTTTGCCATGATGTTTCTGTTGAGTCGACGTTAGGAAATAACAATCGGCGTATTATCCTTGCCACACGCCAGATGACAAGTTCTTTTTCCTGAATATGTGTGTATTTGCTGATAATCAGTGAAGGATTTTGTCATTTTGTTGGTTTTCATGTTGGGAACTTTTGATTAGGATAAGCCCCATTTTCGACGGTTGGGGTGTATGCTTCCAATCTTTATTGCTGGAGTAGTAATTCATGACCATAGCAGGTGTTTTCCCAGGACAAGGTTCTCAGTCATTGGGTATGTTGGCTGAACTAGGTGAGCGTTTTGTTGAAGTGCGCGAAACGTTCCAGACCGCATCCGATGTATTGGGGCGTAATTTGTGGCAACTGGCGCAAGAAGGGTCAGAAGCAGCTTTAAATAGCACGGAAAATACTCAACCCTTGATGTTAGCGGCTGGCGTTGCGGTTTGGCGCGTGTGGTTAGCACAAGGTGGCAGCCAGCCTGTTGCAGTTGCAGGGCATAGCTTGGGTGAATATTCTGCGTTGGTTGCCGCAGGTGTTCTGGATTTTGCAGATGCCGTGGCGTTGGTTGCGGAACGGGCGCGTTTAATGCAGAGTGCAGTTACTGATGGGCAAGGCGCGATGGCGGCGATTTTGGGGCTGGACGATCCACAGGTGATAGCTGCATGTGAGCAAGCCTCTCAAGGTGAAATCGTAGAGGCGGTGAATTTCAATTCACCCGCGCAAGTCGTTATTGCGGGCAATGCTGCCGCTGTTGACCGTGCCATTGCTGTTGCAACAGAAATGGGGGCAAAAAAAGCAGTGAAATTATCCGTCAGTGTGCCTTCGCATTGCGCCCTGATGAAACCTGCTGCTGAGCGGCTGGCGGTAAAATTAGCAGCAACAGCATTTAATCCTGCTTCTATGCCCGTTTTGCATAATGTGGATGCGCAAGCTCGCCAGACGGGTGCGGAAATGTGTATTGCATTGGAACAGCAGTTGTATCGCCCCGTGCGCTGGGTGGATACCATCATGGCATTGAAAACTGCCTATCAAGTGAATACGGTAATTGAATTTGGAACGCCTGCCCGCACATTGGTGGGGTTGAACCGTCGTATTGATCGTAAAATGGGGGCAGTCTGTATCCATGACAGTGCTACCTTAGAAGAAGCATTAAAATTAGCATAAGAGGAGGCAAGGTATGGATTCGTTAATCAGTCTACAAGGTGAAACCGCGCTGGTAACAGGTGCGAGCCGTGGTATTGGTCGTAGTATTGCGGAAATGTTGGGTCAGGCGGGTGCAACGGTGATCGGCACAGCGACTAGCGAGAAAGGTGCACAGGCAATTTCTGCCTACCTAGCTGAAGCGGGTATCAAAGGTAAAGGCATTGTGCTGAATGTCACCGACAAGGCGGCGATTGATGCGAGTGTCAAAGCCATTGGTGAGGAATTTGGCGCTATCACCGTTTTGGTGAATAATGCGGGAATTACTCGCGATAACTTATTAATGCGCATGAAAGATGATGAGTGGGATGATATTATCAGTACCAATCTCACCTCTATCTACCGTATGAGCAAAGCTTGTTTG
>CAZTUZ010000348.1:0-1746 GCA_964617055.1 uncultured Thiothrix sp. | reverse complement strand
ATACACGGTTGTTGGTTTTTTCGGTTTGGTTAGTCATGTTTTAGTACCTCAGTTAATGGTTACTTAGTATCAGGGGTGGCTTGTTCTTCTCGCTCTTTAGCTTGGCGCAAGATGCGAACAATTTCGGTATTTAAAGAGCGGTCTTCTTTCTTTGCACGCTCTTCAACCCATTTGCGTAAGGTTTCGGTCATGCGTAGTGGGTAGCTTGATCTTTCCGCCATCGGTCAATTTCCTTTACAATGAATCCAACAAATCACCATGATTTATTTGCTTAAGCATACGTCACTGACTGGAACAAATCCAGATAATTTGATTTAATTTGTTAAAATAATAAATCATGTGGATTCACCTCATAACTCATTAAACAGTAAAGGAAATAACATGGCAAAGCCGAAAGTCGCCAACACACAGAAACCCGTTAGCCGCCCACCGTCGTATCCGTTGCGTTTGGATGATGAATTACGGGATAGACTGGAAGCCGCTGCCCAACGGCGCGGTAAGTCACTCAATACGGAAATTGTGGAACGCTTGGAAATGAGCCTGTTACAGGATGAACAGACAGAAACAGCACCTGAACTTGAGAATGAACAACTCATACGCCGTATTGCTTATGAAGTGGCTCAACAGGTGGTAAAGCAAGCCCTAGCCAACCAAGGGCAAACAGGCGATTGACCGCTAAAACGGTAACAATAAAGCCGCTCAACTGGTTAGGCGGCTATTCCTTTCAGGGTAAATTAGATACGTTTTAGCAGCTTGTTGTAATCTTCATGGCTACCTATCCATAACCACAAAGCATTACCATCCACCAAAGTACAAACAGCACGGTAATGGTCGCCTACTCTGGCACTTGCATACTGATGTTTACCCGTCACCATAAGCTTTTTAAAGTTGATGGATGGATGCACGGGATTAGCCTTAAGTAACTCATAATTCTTTTTGGCTAACTGCTGAATATGCTCTGGTAGTTGATCATGCAGTTTCCAGAATCCTGCTGTGGTGTAATGATTCATAGTGGCTTGGTTTTACCCGCCTTGTGCTCGGCTATTGCTTCATCAGCCAAATGGTCAAACGCGGCTGCAAAGTCACCTGATAAAGCGTCATCGTCCATTTGCTTGTCCCATGTTTCAGCTATCGGCAGGTTATACTTCACCTGTAAATAGCCAATAAAATCCAAGACCTCACGCAATAAAGGCTCAGGCAGGTATTTTGCCTGCTCGGTCAACAGTTCCGCTGTAGTCATTGCGCCCATGTGCAATTCTCCGTTAGTTAGGTATGTGTAGATTCTAGGGAGTTTACCGAGTTGCCACCACATTTCCTTGTTGCTGGATTTCGTGGGAAGTTATTCCAACAAGTCCAAGTCCAAGTCCAAGGGGCAAATGCTTTGCCCTAGAAGATTCCGCCGTTGGCGGTGAAGAGAACATCACAATGCCTGCTTTATCTGCCAAACGGGACAACTTGCCTTTTGCTTTGGCTTGGTCGATTACTGACTGAATGTCGTTGGAAAAACTGGCTGGCATGGCGGCTTTGGGTATATCGGCTTCACGCAAAAACTTATCAATCAGCAGTTGTTTCATTGAACCCACATTCAACAAGTACCAGTCTTTAAGGCGTGTGTATCTCTCAACTTCACCTCTGGCGATTCCGCAAATTTGTTCAACCACTTCACCGTATTGATTCAACACAGCATCCGCTTGCATGGAATTAGCGGCAAACTCGGTACGCAATTTACGAATCAGTCGGATAGGG
>CAZTUZ010000347.1:0-1762 GCA_964617055.1 uncultured Thiothrix sp. | reverse complement strand
ACTGGAGTTCAGACGTGTGCTCTTCCGATCTGTCCTAATTGGGGAAAGCAATACCCAGGACTGCATGATTTTAATATCGACATTTCGGGCAAGGGCAGCCTAATCAGTGCTACCTATCTTACCCACGCCAAACAGTCGCAAAAGCACTGGTATCAATACCAAACAACGAACTGGGGTAAGAACTGGACTGATGCACGCAGCATCAAAGCTCCCAAAAACAAAACAAAAGGTATTTTCCAAGCTGCTACAGAAAGCGCACCCGAACGGCAAATGGTAAATCATCTGCTCAAAAGCCTACGCTGACACAGCTAGGCCTAGTTTGTCGGCAGTGCAACAACCATTTGGTATTCTTCGCGCTGTTGATTGTGTCGCACCCAGAAATTTTGTACTGCCAATTGATACCGAGCTGCGTGCACAAATTGCAGCTCATAACCACTCGCGGCAAACGGCGCATAATCATCCAAGGCAGGAGCTTTCGCCCCCCAAACAATAGCGCGAGAATTAAGATGGCGAATATACGCAAAGCCATTAATACCGTCTAAATGGTTTTCCGCCAGCAAACGTTTAAGTCGACGTTGCATTCTCTCATCATCAACGGCTGAAAATTGACCGTTACGCTGATAATCCAAGTGCCCTAACAAATCGTACAATAGCTTCCCCTGTACTGTTTGATTGGCAGTCACTTTTAACGGAAAAGCCAATAGGACAGCCCCAACTAGTGTTAGCATCAAACCGATCAATGCGAAACTCAAGGCAAACTGCCGAGCCGCCGCATGACGCTGCCATACTGACTCCATATACCACCCAACTCTTTCTCACTAATAGCCTGAGTATAGGGCAAAATAATCAATATGAATGGAAGATGAATAGAGTATCTTATGAAACCAGATAAATGGTCTCTAAATAGAGATAAACGGTGAACAATCCCATCGCTTCTCCACCCACAGGGCGGCCAGCTCGCTCACGGGTGTTCCAAGCCATAACATCAAAATGCACCCACGGAATGTGACTTGGGATAAACTCGTTTAAAAATAGAGCAGCCGTAATCGCTCCGCCATAACTGCCGCCACTATTAGTAAAGTCTGCGACCGAACTCTTTAATTGCTCAAAATAAGCTTGGTGCAATGGTAATGGCCAAATCAGCTCACCTGCCGTTTGTGCAGCTTGTTGCAACTGTTTTGTAACCGCTTCGTCATTACTAAAAAAGACAGGAATTTCTGTGCCCAGTGCGACTCGTGCTGCACCTGTCAATGTTGCAAAATCCAGAATCAATTGCGGGTTTGCCGTTGCGGCCTCTGTCAATGCATCACACAGCACCAAACGACCTTCCGCGTCGGTATTGTCAATTTCGACAAACTTACCTGCCCGTGTTGACAAAATATCCCCAGGGCGAAACGCATCCCCACCGATTGCATTATCCACAGCAGGAATCAAAACGCGCAACGCGACGGGTAACTGTAACTGCATAATAAGTCTGGCTAACCCCAAAACGTGCGCCGCTCCCCCCATATCTTTTTTCATCAAGCGCATGAACTGTGAAGGTTTAATATCCAAACCACCTGTATCAAAACACACACCTTTACCAACCAAGGTGATCAAAGGATGCTCCACCTTGCCCCAACGCAACTCCAATAGGCGTGGAACATGAGCACTAGCCCGCCCAACAGCATGGATTGCAGGGTAGTTTTGCGCAATGAGTTCATCACCAATCACTTGTTGGAAATCAGCAGATCGGAAGAGCACACGTCAGAACTCCAGTCAC
>CAZTUZ010000346.1:0-1786 GCA_964617055.1 uncultured Thiothrix sp. | reverse complement strand
AAACCAAGACGGTTGTGCCTTTCATGCACGGCCCCATGCAGCCTGTGGAGGTGATTTGAATCTTATTGAATAAGCCACGCTTTTCCACTTGCAGATTAAATTCACTGAAAATCTCAAAAGCATTGTGGTTACTAGCGCACGAACCACGCGGGTGATTCGGTGGGCGTTGCTGGGTACACACAAAAACGTGTTTGCTGGGTTTGGGCATGGCTAAACTCCTTTAAGCGGCTTCAGCAGGCGCATGTGTCATGCACTTTTTCGGGCAAACTTTGGAACACGCTTGGCAACCAATGCAATCCAGCGCGTCTTTCAGGTTCATGACCATCGTGTTGTCATCGTCCTCAAAATCGCCGTCGCTATCGTCGTCATCGTCTTCCAAATCCAACTCGTCGCGTTCCACCAGCTCGAACACGTCACGCGGGCACACTTTGTAGCAACGTCCACAGCCAATGCAGGTTTTTTGGTTGATTTTGGTAATGAAAGCGGGAGTCCACAACGAACCGCCGCGTGTAATGCCAGTAATTTCCATGACGTTATCCTTTAGCTAGTGGCTTTCTGCGGCTTGCAGTTGAGCGTTGGCTTCTGCCCATGCAACACAGGCTTCGTAAGTGGCTTGTGCAATCGCGGGTAATGCTTCGTAACCAGCAGGCAGTTTATCTTCCACCAAATCGTGCAATTGGCTGGCGTGTTCGGTGGCAATGCGTTTGGCTTTGTTGACCGCTTTTTGTAAGGCTTTGATCTCTTCAGGGCTTGCCATGTTGCACTCCTTACAATCCAGCAACGGCGGAATGTTCGCCGATCAAATTCAAGGCAACGGATAACATTTTGTCACCTTCGGTTTTCATTTTGGATAAGGATTCAAACCCAAAACGGTGAACATCGCGTAACGTGCGGTCAACCACGATCAGTTTGCCGACGGAAATCAGGGCGCGTCCGAAACCTTCGTGCGACAGGTTCATCATTGGCACTGCCATTAAACCGCATTCTTTTTCGATCAATGCCGCAATCGCGTTGTAAAAGGCTTTTACCCGCGCCAATGTAATTTCATCAGGGTCGCCGACAATCGGGATTTCACGCTTCATGGCTTTGGTGAGAATAAACGGCTCAAGGATTTTGGCAGGCGTGTAAGTGTCGTAAGTGCCGTAGCTATCCATTGCCCGCATTTGGCGCAACATTTCAGTGGCAAAATCGGTGGTTAAGACCGGATCATCAGCCGCAATCAACACGGTGGGTTCACTCATGGGGTTTCTCCTTGAAAACGTTTAAACTCAAGCGGACTGATGATAAGTTCATCAGCCTTGCGTAATAATTTGGGTTGGAAAAAACGCTGCATACGTTTGTGGCTAGTCAACACACCTGCACTGAATAGCCCTAACATCAGCCCCAACATGGCAACCAAGGCTTGTTGAATGTCATTCATGCCTTTGCTGTCGGCAGCGATTGCCGCACCAAACATCAACAACAACGGCAACAAATACCCTGCTAAAGAAGCAGCAACCATGACACGATCTGCAACACCAATCACGACCTGTTCTCCTACTGTTGCTTTGACGTGGTTGGGCAAACGCAAATGCTGGCGACGTACCCCAAACCACTTCGATACGGCTGAAGTGCTGCAACTGTCTTGCGTGCTGCAAGAGGCACAAGCACTTCGCGCGCGTGCTTCCACCCAAATGTAATCCGGTGTAGCAGCAATGACTGTGGCAATTTCTTCGATCATTCGTCCCACCCTTCTGCTTCCATTGCGTCAAAACGGTGGGATGTTGTGCCTTGCATCCGTTTAATG
>CAZTUZ010000345.1:0-1800 GCA_964617055.1 uncultured Thiothrix sp. | reverse complement strand
GGCTGGTGGGAGTGGGAGCATCTGTTGCTTGGTTACTCGGTGATGCGTCTGTTATAGGGGCAGGAGATGTCGTAGCACTAGCAGTTGGTTCAGTCGAGTTATTCGCCACTAATTGTGCAGCGGCGGCGGCC
The DNA here is from genome assembly GCA_964617055.1 of uncultured Thiothrix sp. Classification (GTDB taxonomy): domain Bacteria; phylum Pseudomonadota; class Gammaproteobacteria; order Thiotrichales; family Thiotrichaceae; genus Thiothrix. Next base: position 1,669 of record CAZTUZ010000345.1, on the reverse strand, counting down.
TGCTGTTGAGCCGTGACTTTTGCCAAAGCTTCAGCCGCTGCTTTTTCTTCAGCCGCTTTGCGAGCTGCAAAAGTATCCATCGTGGAGGGCGGGCGAGGCATTTCCGGTGGGTTGGTTTGTGCAGAAAAGTCTTGCCATGTTTGCGTTGCCCAATGGCGCACACCAGGGATCATAGAGATTAACCCGACCACCAATACTGCCGACCCGAATGCAATGAATTTGAGCGTAGTAGGTGACAAAGATGGCTGAGCCATCTTGTTTATGCCGCGTGATGGTGCGAAATGTTGAGCAGTGTCATCTGGCGATGCGCCGCGCAATATTTCATACGTCCGAATAAGGTCTTTAGCATCTTGGTCGGCTAATTTTGCGTAGCCGCGCAAATACCCGCGCACATAAGGCGGCTCGGGTAAGTGAGCAAAATCTTCTTTTTCCAAGGCGCGTAAGATATTGGGGGACAGATGCATTTCCACGGCGGCTTGGTCTATGTCAAAGCCCGCTCGTTCCCGACAGGCTATGAGCTTTCGTGCTAAATCACCAGGCTGCATAGTTGAAGTGGTTGATTCTTCAACTGGGGTATGTGTTTCCGTCACGTATCCTCCAATCTAGTGTTGAGTCAGTCAATTTGACCTGCGGCTGGATTATCAGGGAACTTACTTTGAAGTTCATTAGCGCAGGCTTCGGCTTTGAGTGGTTCATTCATGGCTGTTTGTATTTTATGACACAGCAGCAATGATTCTGGTGTTGCGGGCGCGGCCTCATTATACCGATAAAGAAACGCTTGTGCTTTGGCATTATCCGTTTTTTCATGGTTGAGTTTTGCCATTTGGTACAAGGCTTCAGAAAAGTGACTATTGACTTGTAATGCTTGTCGGAAGTAATCCTCTGCTTTCGTATCATCACCACTTTTTCTGATGCAAATACCCGCGTTGGTGTAAGCAAATTCAGGGGTCTTGTAGAGTGGGTCACGCAACGCTGCCATAAAGGCTTGCTCGGCTTCACCATAATTACCTTGTTGGCATAGAAATGACCCATAATTATTTAATAAATCAGAGTTTTTATTGCCGTGGCGCAAAGCCTTACGGAAATGATAGCCAGCCTTTTCCCGATTGCCCAAACGTTCCTGTAGCAAAGCATAATAATGGTTAGCATCACTTGCTTCACTGTTCTTAGCTAAGGATTTTTCTAAATTTAATGAGGCTAAGTCTAAACGCCCCTTTTTTAAATAAGCAACCCCTAACTGTGTGTAATAGTCATCAGCTTTTTTATCTTCCCCTGTTGTGCCAGACGTATGACTTGCACAACCACCAACCACACCGCCTACCATGAATAGGCAGAGCGCATATTTTGTTGTTTGCATGTTATTTGCCCTGTTCAATTCGGGCGAAATGAATCTCTCTGCGGCTTTTATCGTTGACCTTTCCGGCAAGCTGACCGCAAGCCGCATCAATATCATCGCCCCGTGTTTTTCTTGTCATGACGGTATAACCTTCAGCCATCAGAATATCTCGAAAACGATGGATGCGGTTATTACTAGAGCGTGCGTAACGTGTTGATGGAAAAGGATTAAAAGGAATAAGATTCACTTTTGATGGGATTCCACGCAACAGTTTTGCCAGTTGGTGGGCATGTTCATCGCTGTCATTAACCCCCTCTAGCATAACGTACTCCC
>CAZTUZ010000344.1:0-1801 GCA_964617055.1 uncultured Thiothrix sp. | reverse complement strand
AGTTCAGACGTGTGCTCTTCCGATCTGTTTTAGTGCCACGGTCAAAGCGTAATGGCGTGTGGAACAATTCTGAGTGATTGTCGATAAAGGTAACGGTGCATTCACCAGCGGTAAAAACAGGGTGTTGCAACACGTTTTCCAAGAAACCGATATTGGTTTTTACGCCACGGATACGAAATTCTTGTAAGGCGCGTAGGTTACGGTTGGCCGCCCCTTCTAACGTGCGTCCCCACGTCGTGACTTTAACCAACATGGAGTCGAAGAATGGCGAAATTTTCGCGCCAGGGAATGCCGCACCCGCGTCCAAACGTACCCCGAAACCGCCGCTGCTACGGTAAGCAATCAGTGTGCCGTAGTCAGGTTTGAAGCCGTTTTCGGGGTCTTCTGTGGTGATACGGCACTGTACGGCAAAGCCGCTGCATTGCACGGAGTCTTGTGAGGGAATACCGATTTCGGGGTCATCCAACCGTGCACCGTTCGCAATCAGGATTTGGCTGCGCACAATGTCAATGCCCGTAACTTCTTCGGTGATGGTGTGTTCCACCTGCACGCGCGGGTTGACTTCAATGAAGTAAATGTTTTCGTCTTTGTCGACTAAAAATTCCACCGTCCCCGCGCAGGAATAGTCCACATGGCGCGTGATAGCAAGAGCGTACTTGTACAGGTTGTCGCGGGTGGCTTGTTTGAGGTGAATACTGGGGGCGACTTCGACCACTTTTTGGAAGCGACGTTGTACGGAACAGTCGCGTTCGTACAAGTGGACGAGGTTGCCATGCGTATCGCCTAAAATTTGCACTTCGATGTGTTTCGGCGAATCAATGTACTTTTCCAAGAACACGGTATTGTCGCCGAACGCTTTTAAAGCTTCGTTACGCGCATCGTTATACGCTTGTTCGAGCTGTGACGGGTCACGCAACACACGCATCCCACGACCGCCACCGCCAGCAGCGGCTTTCATCATCAGTGGGTAGCCAATGCGTTCGGCTTCTTTACGCGCAATGTCTAGCGTGTCGAGCGGCTCTTGGCTGTCTTGGATAATCGGTAAACCTGCTGCGATCGCGATTTCTTTCGCGGCCACTTTGTCACCGAGTTTTTGCATGGCTTCAGGCGATGGGCCTACGAACGTAATGCCTTCTTCACGGCAACGACGCGCAAATTGCACGTTTTCGGATAAGAAACCGTAACCAGGGTGAATCGCGTCAACGTTGGTGCGCTTGGCAACCGCAATAATGCCTTCAATATCAAGGTAAGGTCTTAATGGCTCATCATCTTTGCCGATTTGATAAGCTTCATCAGCCTTATAGCGATGCGGCGAGAAACGGTCTTCATAGGTGTAGATGGATACGGTGCTCAACTTGAGTTCCGCTGCTGCACGCAGAATACGGATCGCAATTTCGCCACGATTGGCGACCAGGAGTTTCTTGATTTGCCGGGTCATTGGATTGCCTTCAATAGTAGTGGATCGAATACGTCACTAACTGCCGTGGTCGTGTGTGTTTCAATGGTAAACACACTTATCATTGTTAAGCGCATAGTTTGATAGAGTGTAAGGCTGCTGTAAAGCTATCTCTATAGGTGATTTTGGGGAAAAATGGTACAGATTATCGGGAAATCATGTAAGTCCGAGCGGTTTTTGTTATAGTTATTGCTCGGTACTTACATGCCAGTTCGCCCATTATTGTTATTATTCCCATCTGCTTCAGGCCTGCTCACCTGACGAACTACCAAGCCCCTTTGGTGGTTCGTCGCAGATGTTTTCTGCTGCTCATCTTACGCTTTTGTGCTGAATCAATACTTAATT
>CAZTUZ010000343.1:0-1814 GCA_964617055.1 uncultured Thiothrix sp. | reverse complement strand
ACCGCTAATGGATGACGCAGCAAGCTTTTTGGTGTGAAGACAATCAATGGCTTGCGGTATTTCCGCAGCATTTGCCGACGCAGCATGTGGAAGGTTTGCGCAGGTGTGGACGGAATACAGATTTGCATGTTTTCTTGCGCCGCCAACTGCACGAAGCGTTCCAAACGTGCGGAGGAGTGTTCGGGGCCTTGTCCTTCCATGCCGTGTGGTAGGAACATGGCTAAACCGCACAAGCGTTGCCATTTTTGTTCGCCAGAGCTAATGAATTGGTCGATAACCACTTGCGCCCCATTCACGAAGTCACCGAATTGCGCTTCCCAAATGGTTAAGGAATGCGGTTCAGCCGTGGCGTAGCCGTATTCAAACGCCAGCACCGCTTCTTCGGACAATACCGAGTCAATGACTTTGAAGTGCCCTTGATTGTCAGCGGTATCTTTCAGCGGAACATGTTGTTCGCGGCGTTTTTGGTTGTGCAAGACCGCGTGACGGTGCGAGAACGTGCCGCGTCCACAGTCTTGACCGGATAAACGCACGTTGTAACCTTCTTCAACCAAGGTCGCATACGCCAGCGTTTCGCCGAAACCCCAGTCCGCTGCCAATTCGCCTTTCGCCATAGCCAAACGCGCTTCAAACACTTTCAACACACGCGGATGCACCACGAAATCGGCTGGAATGTTGGCTAACCAACGTTCAGCATGAGCTTGAATGCGTTGCGCGGAACAACTGGTATCCACGGGTTCACGCCATGCGTGCCCTGTGTAATTTTCCCAGTGGGTTTGCAATTCGTCGGGTAAACCTGTTTCAGATAGGGGGCTGCACGCCACAACACCACCTTCGGTCAGGCTCGTGCGATAACGGCTCACAAGGTCGTTTGCGGCATCGGCGGATAACACATTTTCTGCAACCAAGCGACTGGCGTATTTGGTGCGTGTGGTGGGTAAGCTACGGATAATGCTGTACATGACAGGTTGTGTCATGTTCGGTTCGTCAGCTTCGTTATGCCCCAGACGACGGTAACAAACCAGATCAATCACCACGTCTTTTTGGAATTTCTGACGGTATTCCAATGCCACTTTCGCGGCATAGACCACGGCTTCGGGGTCATCACCATTAACGTGGAAGATCGGTGCATTGATCATTTTTGCCACGTCGGTAGGGTAATACGTCGAACGGCTATCTGCCATTGTACTGGTGGTAAAGCCGACTTGGTTGTTAATGACAACGTGGATAGTACCGCGTGTGCGATAGCCACGGGTTTGTGCCATGTTGAAGGTTTCCATGACCACGCCTTGACCTGCGAATGCCGCATCACCGTGGATGGAAATCCCTAATACTTGCGAACCGCCTTGATCTTCGCGGCGTTCTTGACGCGCTAGTACCGAACCTTCCATCACCGGACTGACGATTTCCAAATGCGATGGGTTAAACGCCAATACCAAGTGCATCGGGCCACCAGCCGTTTTGACATTGCTGGAATAACCTTTGTGGTATTTCACGTCGCCAGTGTAGGTTTCGTCGGATTTGCCTTCAAATTCTGCGAACAGTTCACCGGACGGTTTGCCCATGACGTTGATTAACACGTTCAAACGTCCACGGTGCGCCATACCGATAACGATTTCTTGCAAGCCTTGTTCGCCACCGTCTTGGATAATGGTTTGCAGTAAGGGGATTAAGCTTTCGCCACCTTCTAAACCGAAACGTTTTTGCCCAACGTAACGACGGTGTAAATATTGTTCAAAACCTTCGGCAGCGGTCAATTGTTCCAACACGCGCTGGCGATCAGCAGGGCTTAAGGGGTCACGCCCCATGTCTGG
>CAZTUZ010000342.1:0-1830 GCA_964617055.1 uncultured Thiothrix sp. | reverse complement strand
AATGATTGGGACAATGGACATTGTATTCGGGGAGATTGACCGCTAATGAGTGATTTGAAACGCAAAAGCGACCTCCTCAGCCATCACGAGCGTGAGGAAATTGATAGCTGGTTAAAACGTTACCCAGCCGACCGTAAACAATCCGCCTTGTTAGGGGCATTGCGTGCGGTCATGCACGAAGACCATTACTTATCCGTGGCGAAAATGGATGCCGTGGCGGACTACTTGGGTCTGCCAGAAATCGCGGTGTACGAAGTCGCTAGTTTCTATTCCATGTTTGAACTGGATAAGAAAGCAGCGGCGAAATACAGCATTTCGATTTGCACCAATGTGTCGTGCATGTTGTGTGGTTCAGATGAAATCGTTGAACACGTCGAGAAAAAACTTGGCGTGAAACTTGGCGAGTCCACGTCCGATGGCAAATTCTTCCTCAAAGTGGAAGAAGAATGCCTCGCGGCGTGCAGCAGTGCGCCGATGATGCAAGTCAACCACGTTTACCACACCCATCTCACCCCAGCGAAAGTGGATGAGATTTTGGACGGACTGGAGTAAGCGTATGGCAAATCAAGTCTGTTTTACGACCTTACAGTTTGGGGATCAGTCCCACACGCTGGAAAGCTACCTGAAAATCGGTGGCTATCAGGCGTGGCGCAAGATTCTCAAAGACAAAATGACACCCGAAGCGGTGATTGATGAAGTGAAACGTTCCGGCTTGCGTGGACGCGGCGGGGCGGGCTTCTCCACGGGCATGAAGTGGAGCTTTATGCCTCGCAATATGCCAGGGCAAAAATACATTGTGTGTAACTCGGACGAATCCGAACCGGGAACGTGTAAAGACCGCGACATTCTGCGCTTGAATCCGCACGCTTTGGTGGAAGGCATGGTGATTGCGGGTTACACGATTGGCGCGACGGTGGGTTACAACTACATGCGCGGCGAGTTCATGGATGAGCCATTCAAACGCTTTGAACAAGCGGTGAAAGAGGCTTACGAACTGGGCTTGTTGGGCAAAAATATCCAAGGTTCGGGCGTGGATTTCGACCTTTACGGCACGCTGGGCGCGGGTGCTTATGTGTGTGGCGAAGAAACCGCCTTGTTGGAATCGCTGGAAGGCAAAAAAGGTCAACCGCGTTTCAAACCGCCATTCCCTGCCAGTTACGGTCTGTACGGTCGCCCGACCACCATTAACAATGCGGAAACGCTGTCGTCGATTCCGGCGATTATTCGTAACGGTGGCGATTGGTTCGCCAGTCTTGGCGTGGCAAATGCGGGTGGCGAAAAGTTATTTTCGGTGTCAGGGCATGTGAATAATCCAGGGAATTTTGAGATTCCGATGGGTACGCCATTCCCCGAATTGCTGGCAATGGCAGGTGGAGTACGCAAAGGGCGTAAGCTCAAGGCGGTGATTCCGGGTGGCTCATCCGTCCCCGTGATGCCAGCCGATACCATGATGAGCCTGACAATGGATTACGATACCATTTTCAAAGCGGGTTCATTTTTGGGTTCAGGCGCGGTGATTGTCATGGACGATACCACCGACATGGTGAAGGTGTTGCAACGCATTTCCCGCTTTTACTATTCCGAATCGTGTGGGCAATGCACGCCGTGCCGCGAAGGGACAGGCTGGTTGTACCGCATGTTGACGCGCATTGTCGAAGGCAATGGCAAACCCGAAGACATTCAACGTTTAGAAGACATTTCCCACAATATCGAAGGGCGCACGATTTGTGCACTCGGCGATGCGGCAGCAATGCCTGTGTGGAGCTTCATTAAACATTTCCGCGAAGAATTTGAATACTACGTCAAGCATGGGCGCAGTATGGTGGCGCA
>CAZTUZ010000341.1:0-1831 GCA_964617055.1 uncultured Thiothrix sp. | reverse complement strand
GCAGGTTTGGGGCAGTTGGTTGATGCGTGTATCACGGCGGATCGCGTCTTGGTATTTGGTGATTAAACGCGAGAATGTCGTATGAGTCAGAAGAAATTCCTATTTGTGAATCGCAAAGCTCCTTACGGCACGGTTTACGCGCTGGAATCGCTGGAGGTGGTGCTGATTACCGCTGCGTTTGAACAGGATGTGAGTGTGGCCTTTTTGGATGATGGTGTTTATCAATTGCTCAAAGGGCAAAACGGTAAAGCGTTGGGTATGAAAAATTTTTCAGCAACGTTTCGCGCTTTGGGTGATTACGGTGTGACACGCTTGTATGTGGAGCGCGACGCGCTTACCGTGCGCGGTTTAACGGCTGCTGACTTAATGGATATTACCTACGATGATGATGCAGATCAGGTGCAATCAGCCATTATCTTGGTCGATCGGGCGCAAATGGTAGCGATTATGGCGGATCATGATGTGATTCTGAGCTTTTGAAAGGAGGTGCAATGGCTTGTTTGCACATTGTGAATAAATCACCGTTTGAGCGCAATGCGTTGAGTAGTTGTTTGCAATATGCTCAAAGTGGTGATGCTGTTTTGTTGATTGAAGATGCGGTTGTTGCGTTAGTCGAGGGTACACAGTGGGCGGCATTATTGGCTCAGGCCGCACACGATCAAGCCATTTATGCTTTAAGCCCTGACATAACGGCGCGTGGCTTAACCGCAAAAATCATGGAGAAGGGGGTAATGTTAGTGGATTACGACGGTTTTGTGGATTTGACCGTCATGTACGCAAAAACGCATAGCTGGTTGTAAAACACGTTGATTATTAGTTATTGATCTTTATAGGAGAACTGGCTCATGGCACTAGAAGTAGGGGGCAAAACCCTTGCCACCGACGAAGAAGGCTACCTGGAAAATTTGGATGATTGGAGTCAAGAGGTCGCCGAAACAATGGCGACTGCGGAAGATGTCACCTTATCGCCAGAGCATTGGGAAATTTTGAATTTTTTGCGCGAATATTATCATGAATACCAAATTGCTCCGGCGGTGCGCGTCTTGACCAAAGCCGTTGGGAAACGTTTGGGAGCAGATAAGGGTAATTCACGTTATTTGTACAGTCTGTTCCCCTATGGCCCTGGGAAACAAGCGTGCAAGTACGCGGGTTTACCCAAACCTACCGGATGCGTGTAAGCTTACGGTTTTGGTTGATGGGTTAAAGCCTAAAGGGATATGTGGTGTTCATTGCCGTTATCAGTGTGCTGTACGGTTGCCTGTTTTGGTTAGCAACGTTGGTATTAGTGCTGGGTATCGCTTATCGTGTGTGGCAATACTGGCGTATTCCTGTGCTGTTGCCCATTCCCACCATGCCTGCCCCGTCGACTCGTCGCGGGGTGGTATGGCGCATGATTGGTGAAATCGTATGGTTTCGCAGTTTATGGCGGGCAGATAAAGCATTATGGGCGTGGTCAATGCTATTTCATTGGTCGTTATGGTTGGTATTATGGCGACACACGTTATTTTTTAATGCCTTATTAAACGATGTTTCACAATACACAATGGGTCTGCAAATGGTGGGGCGTTATGCAGGGATTACCTTATTTATTGGTTTAAGTGGCTTATTAGCGCGTCGTTGTTTTTTAGAACGGGTGCGTTATATTTCTGCCCCATCGGATTATTTACTGTTAGTGTTGTTAATCAGTATTGCTTTAACGGGATTATGCATGAGCTTTGTGCATCCGGTTACTGTGGTGCAAGTTAAATTATTCTTTAGTAGCTTACCCGTCTTCGGCTTTTTTAATGAAGCCTATTATTTGCCAGCGAATCCTTTAGTGTGGTTGCATTTA
>CAZTUZ010000340.1:0-1866 GCA_964617055.1 uncultured Thiothrix sp. | reverse complement strand
CCCACTCCCACCAGCCCCGTCAACAGCACAACTTCGACGCAGGATACTGCAACACCTGCGGTAGACTCCACAGCCATTGCCGTTACACCAACAGTTGATAAGCCTGCTGAAACGCCTGCTTCTCCCCCTCCTGCTGCACCTGCCACGGAAACCACTAACGCGGCTGCCACTCCCACTGCACCTGCCACGGAAACCACTAACGCGGCTGCCACAACGACAACAACACCGCCTACGGATACAACCACGACGCAAACTGCTTCAGGAACACCCACTACTACTACTGATCCTGCTGCAGCAACGCCACTCCCACCGATTGTTGGTGAAGCCACCATCAAAATGGAGTTTAGTGACGAGGTTTGGGTTCAGGTTAAAGGTGCAGACAAAAAGACCGTTTTTGAGTCATTAAACACCAATGGCACTACCAAAGAATTTAAAGCAACACCACCATTAAGCTTTAAAATCGGTAATGCACCAGGTGCAAAAATCTACATTAACGGGCAACTTTACGACCAATCCCCCTATACTAAAGGCAGTGTTGCCCGCTTCAAAATTGAATGAATGTTAAGTAATCATGGCTAAAAATATCCAATCTGTACGGGGGATGCACGACATCCTCCCAGACGTTACACCTGCTTGGCAGGCTTTCGAGTCCACTGTGCGCGATTTGCTCACCCAATATGGGTATAGCGAAATCCGTATGCCACTCGTGGAGCAGACCGACTTGTTTAAACGAGCGGTGGGCGAAGTCACCGACATCGTTGAAAAAGAAATGTACACACTAGAAAGCCGTCAAGATGCTGAAGGTGATGAGGCAGGCATTAGCCTTGCGTTACGCCCTGAAGGCACCGCAAGCTGTGTACGCGCTGGCATGCAACACGGGTTGATTTTCAACCAACAACAACGCCTGTGGTATACAGGTCCTATGTTCCGCGCAGAACGCCCCCAAAAAGGACGTTATCGCCAATTCACCCAAGTGGGCGTGGAAACCTTTGGCATTGCCACTCCTGACATTGATGCGGAACTAATCGCCATTAGCGCACGACTGTGGAAACGGCTAGGTCTACAAGACATCCAACTGGAATTAAACTCCCTAGGCACAGTGGAAGCCCGCCAAGCTTATCGCGCCTTATTGGTGGAATATTTCAGTGCTCACCAAGACCAATTGGATGACGATTCCAAACGCCGCTTACACACCAACCCGTTGCGCATTCTGGATACCAAAAACCCAGCCATGCGCGAATTGGTCGCGGCAGCCCCTAATTTACACGAGCATTTGGATAGCGAATCCGCTGAACACTTTGCGCAATTACGCAACATATTGGACAGCATGGGAATTGCGTACCGTATTAACCCACGATTGGTTCGGGGTTTGGATTATTATACGCGAACCGTTTTTGAATGGGTGACAACCTCACTGGGTTCACAAGGCACGGTTTGTGCTGGTGGGCGTTATGATGGTTTGGTCACACAATTAGGTGGTCGCCCAACACCAGCCTGCGGTTTTGCAATGGGCGTGGAACGTTTAATCTTACTGTTGGAAGCTCAAGGTTTACAAACCGCAGTCACGCCACCAGATATTTACTTTATCGCGGCTGGGGATGCCGCCATACAAGCGGGATTTGCAATCACGGAGCAGTTACGCGATGCCTTACCACGCCTGCGTTTGACGACCAATACAGGTGGCGGTAATTTCAAAACGCAGATGAAACGAGCAGATAAATCACAAGCTCAATACGCGCTGATTTTAGGTGAAGACGAATTGCAACGTGCTGAAATTGGGTTAAAACCCTTGCGCAACGTTGGTGAGCAAATTACCCTTCCTATCAGCCAGTTGGCAGAAAAACTGCCACAATACCTTAATCTACA
>CAZTUZ010000339.1:0-1895 GCA_964617055.1 uncultured Thiothrix sp. | reverse complement strand
TTTAACCCCCATATTAATTAATGGAAAATTAACCCTTTTATCCGTCAATAGTAAAAAAGAACAGCAATCAATAAAACGATAAATAACCAACAACTTATCCCCAACATGGATATATAATTCGTCGTGCTGTTGCTCGATGCTGGCAAGTGCTGAGAAAATTTGCTCGACGATGGGAATTGCGGTTTTGATGGGATGGTTTTTTTCGTCAGAAAATGTCGAACCCAAGATGCTGGATTCATGATAAATACAAACATCATATACGCCATTTAATGTTTGGATGGACTTTAATACATTATCCATAACGCCTGCTACTATCGCTATCCTAATTGGATTTGCTTTAAACTTTAGTTATTTAACGGGAACAGCTTTTTCAATACCACTGCAACAATTGTTCAACTTGCTGCCCAATGCCCCGTTGCGATGCTTTAGGCCGTGACATCACTCCCAAGGCTTTTTCTGACTCAATAAACAAGCTTAAATTATGTGTCTGCGCATGTTTAAGCATAATGCGGTTGACTTTCCCCATTGCGAGACTGGTTTCCAACACTGGGGCTAAACCCGATAAGAAAGCGATAAACTCATTAAGCTGTTCATCGGGTATGGTGGAATACAAGGCTTCACCTAAGCGGTTTGTCAGCATCAAACCAGCAACACCCGGCACAGCACCAACTTGATCCAACACACTCAACAAGGCTTCGTTGACTGGAGGGGGGTCTTCAACCAATGGTTTTTTTTCAGTTGGCGCAGGACAAGGAGCAGGAGAGACGACTTCCACAGATTCACACGTTACCTGTTGAATCAACGACAAGACATCGGTCTTACGGCGTGTGTCTACCGCGAAAACCTCCGCTGCAATGCCTAGTACTGCCACTGCTTCACGGAACACGTCCAGATTGGTATACGCTCCGGGCATATCAACGTGTGTTACACCGATTACGCACGCTTTGTGCGGAAGATAACGTGCAAACGCTTGCGCATAGAAACGCAAATCGCGTAAAGGGTCTGCACTGCTATTGTTTAGTAACAGGATGATGCCATCACAGCTTTCCAGCAAAATATCCCACATGAAATCAAAACGTGCATAACCGGGCGTACCATACAAATGCACTCGCCGCCCTTTCTCCAACGTTACCGTACCGTAATCCATTGCAACGGTTGTCGTATTTTTTTGTGCGGTTCGACCATCCGCTATGCTGTTAGGACGTTCTGTTTGCAGCGACCTCAACCCCACTACCGAACGCACTGCCGCACTTTTACCTGCCCCTACAGGACCGGTAAACACCACCTTGTACTTGTTCAACGCCCGCGTACTCCCTAAGCGACACTCACGACCATACCACCACATGATTGGCAATCAAATGACTTACCTTCCACACCACTCCCCAACAGGAAAGTGATTATTAAATTACCAACTGTGGTTAAATTTAATATAGATCAAGAAAAACGCAAGTTTTTAAATCATTTGCAACGCATTGTAAGCTTTCGCACATAGCCTATCCGTATTAACGACAAGCTGTGAGCAATGCAACAACCCACCCAAACTATTCCGGAATATAAAAAATCAATAAATAACAATAAGTTAGATAGCTTCATTATTTATTAATAATCATTGGCACGATTATTGGAATACTCAACACACAAGCAAGGTTAGTAGGAATCACCCATGACCGTTATGCCGCAAACGTCCACGCTCTTACAACACCATTATGATTACTTGATGTGTCATCGACGTGGTGAGGTGAACGAACCATTACTAGCACAGATGTATGCTTCATGGATGTGCCAACAAGGAGCAATGCCGCTGTATTTAGGGCTAAACCTTGACGTATTTCGCAGCGTGATGGCCTACCACTTTCCGAGCTTGCCGGACTTACCATTACCGCAATATGTCACAG
>CAZTUZ010000338.1:0-1896 GCA_964617055.1 uncultured Thiothrix sp. | reverse complement strand
GACACCCCAAGGCTATTCAACAAAAATGGAATAAGGTGTGAGAGCGGCAGTAACGGCGGTGGCGGTGCAAAATGGTACGAATCCGTAGTGTTTGCGTTAGGCAATAAACGCATGGCAGGGTCATGCAGATAGTCCGACGTTTGCTTATCCGGCTCTACTGCTAAACGGGTAATCTTATTGATCCGTAAAAAGCGGGCGGGCGGACGTTGTGGAATAGCTCCGTCTGGTGTCGTTTCAAACGGTATCAGCGTTGAAGCAGTGTGGTGTGAAGCAGTATCGGTATCATCAGCAATAAGCAGTTCTGACGCAGGCTGTTTGACATAACCAAACACCACCGCCATTTTTTGCAGCTTAACATCCTCTTCCCCCGCCGCTTGTAGCAGTGCCAAACGCCCCCATGCCATTGTTTAACCGTCCACTTCTTTTTTCAGGGCATAACAGGCTATTTTATTGAGCCGAGTTTGTTGTTCTGCCTTATTCAGTGATTGCAACGCACTCAGCAGGTCGATGTATTCCGCTAACCCCGGTGGATAGCGGTTTTGACTATCCCCTTCCCTATCTGCCCATAGTTGTTTAGCCGCCTGCAAATAAACGGTATCTGCGATACGACTACCAAAATGCAATTTACCGCGCTCAACCAACCACGCATGGCGTTTTTCAACAGTCTCATCATGCCATGCTACCGTTGTTTTTTCGGGGGACTCCTCCATTTTCAAGGTGTGTACAAAACAGCGGCGCACGAAGGCAGAGGGCAATTCACGCTCTTCATTCGTGGTAATCACGACCAACACCCGTAAAGGATTAGCCTGCACAGGGTTATTCAATACACTGTTGGCATCAGTCTGCTGGGTATCATGCAGGTAAGGAACACTGAAACGGTATTGCCCCAAAGTTTCCAATAAACCATTTGGCAAGTCAGGCTCGGCTTTATCAATTTCATCCAACAGTAAAACAACACCTCCTGTTTTTGGCTGACATGTTTTACCTTGTGGGGTTGTGCTGTCAGGCTTTAACGGTTCAGGGCGTAAGCGGGTATAACAGGCTTGATACTGATGTGCTGCTGCCTGCCAATCATAAGCCCACCAGAATACACCGGGAGAAAGGAAATGCAGTGGATTCAATCTATCTTGGGTTGCCGTGCAACCGACACCAGATAAATCCTTGATCGTACTGTATGCCTGGGCTTCGCCTAAACGCCCGATTGCATCAAAATGGTAATGTAAGTCGCTAAGCTCGGTACTGCCATGTATGACTTCACTCACAAACGCCCACCCCAATTGTTCGGCTATCGCCTTTGCCATCTGGCTTTTACCCGTCCCCGGCTTACCACGAACCAACAAAGGTCGCCCTGCTGAATACGCTGCCCAGAGCGCGTAGCAGTCATCCTCATTGAAAACGTGGTGCAACTTCCGTCCTGGATTGGAAACGGTAAAATCGGGAGGGATAAAATCATTGAGCTTCGGCACTTCTTGTTTAGACATAAGCAGTTACTCGCTTGGGGTTTTTGAGTCGGAGTATGATGGCTAAATCTTCCAGCAACGAACTTTGATCTTCACGACAAGGTGACAACTCATCAAGGCTAGTTTGTACACAACAGATGAATTGTATACATCCTGCGAATTTTTCTTGCAACTTCTGATAGCAAGCCAACGCTTTCACAAGTGCCAGATAGTCACTAGAGACAATGTAATAGATCGGCTTACCCCCTTGTTTTTTCGATAAAGCACGGGCGGTCTTTTGTATATCTGCCAGAAGCCTATCAACATCTTGTGGTGCACTGTTGATCCGCCGTAATTGCTTAAAAATCTCACTCAATATCTGAATATCGGATGCACCAGCCGTATGCCCAGATCGGAAGAGCACACGTCTGAACTCCAGTCACAGCGATAGATCTCG
>CAZTUZ010000337.1:0-1966 GCA_964617055.1 uncultured Thiothrix sp. | reverse complement strand
GCCGCAACTCATCATCCCATGCACGTTCCATCACCAACAACTCCTCTAATTCTTCGGCAGAAAATCCCGCCTGTAAGCGTGCTTCGGTGTACAACGGGCTACGCAATGGAGCTTGTAATACTTCGCGCAATAACTGCCGGAAAGTGGCCTTGGGTTCTAGACCACGCTGTTCACAACAATAGTGATACCAGCGCGAACCAATACGCACATGCCCAATTTCATCGCGCAAAATAATTTCCAGAATCGCGACGGTTGGCAAATCGTTCACCTCACGCAAGCGTTCCATCATCCCCGGCGTGACATCCAAACCCCGTGCCTCCAACACACGCGGCACCAACGCCATGCGTACCATTACGTCATAATCAGTTTTGCACGCCTGTTCCCACAAACCATTGTGCGCGGGTAAATCGCCGTAATCACCGCCCAATTCACGCAAACGCTCACGCACCAAACCAAAGTGATACGCTTCTTCTGCCGCCACTTGCAACCAATCGCCGTAATAGGCATCTGGCATATCGCGGAAACGATACACCGCATCCAATGCCAAATTAATCGCATTAAATTCAATGTGCGCCACCGCGTGTAATAAGGCTTTGCGTCCTTCAACACTTGATAATTTACGCTGTTTAACGTTTTTTGGATGCACTAAGTCCGGTTTAACGGGTCGCCCCGCCACTGGAACGGATAATGCTGTATCTGCGGAGGCTTCACGCCGCAATAAACCTGCCTGCCAATCAGCATATAATTGCGTTGCACCCGCTAATTTGCGCTCAATGTTCCGTTCCATTAAGTAGGCGTAAGTCGCCTCATATAAATTTTTCACAATTTCAATCCAATCACTACATCCATGACATTCGTACCCGTTACCCCTGTGGAAATCAGGTCGCCACTGGCGGCGAGGAATGTTCCGCTATCAGCATTTTGTAAACAAGTAATAGGATCAAGGTTTTCGTCTTTGCCGCGCTGACAAGTGTCGCCATCGACCAATGCACCTGCGTCATCGGTCGCACCATCTGTGCCGTCTGTTCCAGCCACGAGTAGGTAAATAGCAGTATCCGCTTGTAAAGCAAGAGCAGCGGCGAGGGCAAAATGTTGGTTGCGTCCGCCACGTCCTGCATTTTCAGGCAACACCACCGTGGTTTCAGCCCCCCACAAGTACCATCCAGCAGGGTTTTTGCGTAAGTATTCCACACAATTTTGCGCGGCGGTGACGGCATCATGAGTGAGTAACTCCGGCATAACCTGCACGGGCAGGTGCAGTTCCTCTGCGGCCTGTTCGCGGATGGCGTGTGCCATTGCCTGCAACATTTGCTGATTACTGGCGACGATTTGCCATGCAAAATCCGCGTCTACTGGCGGAGGAAACAGTAATCCTGAGCCGATAACGTGCGGATCATCGTTGTGTACGTCTGAAATTAGCCAGCATTCGACAGTGCGCTGCCCAAGGTATTGCCACAATTTGCCACCTTTAATGCGTGACAATTCCCGCCGAACGGCATTGATTTCGCTAATAGATGCGCCATTGGCAAGCAGTGCTTGGGTTTTTGCCTGTAATTTTGCTAATGACCAGTCGTCGGCCAACACTTCCACCAAACTGGATGCGCCACCTGACAGTAAAAACAAGATATTATCGTGCTTTGGTAGTTGCATTAGATAGTCGATTAACGCCTGTCCAGCGCACAATGAAGATTCATCAGGTACGGGGTGCGCCGCTTCTAAACACTGCACCCTACTTCCCCACACGGCCATCTGCTCCAGAAACGCTGCACTAAAATGCCCCCGCTTTGTAATAATTAAAGCACTGCGTAAATAATCCGATAATTCATTGTAAAAATAACGCATTGCACCACAAAACATGGATTCGGCTGCTTTACCAATTGCCACAATATGCAGCGGTTTGCGTTGTGCTTTTACCACAAAAGCTTGATAAACGGCTTGTTCACCATGCACTGCTGCCAAACCAGTG
>CAZTUZ010000336.1:0-1968 GCA_964617055.1 uncultured Thiothrix sp. | reverse complement strand
TGTTGGAAGAACGTCGTAAAAACCATCTGGAAAACGTTGCCATTGTGCGTATCGAGCAAATTTACCCATTCCCAGCGGAAGAATTGCTCGAAGTCATGGAAACGTACCCGAATGTCAAAGACGTGATCTGGTGTCAGGAAGAACCCGTCAACCAAGGTTCATGGAATGGTATTAAACACCGTTTCGAGCCGTACCAACGCGCTGATGTGCGTTGCGTGAGCCGTCCGGCAATGGCTGCTCCGGCGGTGGGTTCGCTGTACGTTCACCAAAAACAACAACGCCGCTTGGTCGCCGAAGCATTAGGGCTGGAAGCGTAAGCGTTTCGTTGTGATGAAACACGCCGAGTCGCAATGGTTCGGCGTTTCCTATCAGAGTCCTGAGGATAGACCTTGAAAATGCTACTATTCCCCACGCTGTTCCTAGGCGTTGTGTCCCTACTCCCTACGGTTCACGCAACCGCTGCCACCCGTCAATGCAAACAAGCGACACCGTAATGGCGTGGCGGATTCGTGTAAAAGGTTTGGTGCAAGGCGTGGGTTTTCGCCCGCACGTTTGGCATCTTGCGCAAACTGTCGGCATTCGCGGCACGGTAAGCAATGACGGTAGCGGCGTGGTGATTGAGGCATGGGGTAATCCAACACAATTAGACGCATTTTTAAACCGCTTGCCACACGATTTGCCGCCTTTAGCGCGTGTGGATACATTAGCATCCCAGCCGTTTGATAGCGCATTAACCCCAAGCGATTTTCGGATCATTGCCAGCCAGCACAATGCGATTCACACCAGTGTTATACCCGATGCGGGCATGTGTGCGGCGTGTAAAACAGAGGTATTCGACCCGAATAATCGCCGCTATCGTTACCCATTTACCAATTGCACGCATTGCGGCCCGCGTTTAAGCATTGTGCAGGGGATTCCCTATGATCGTGCCAATACCAGCATGGCAGCGTTTGCGCTATGCCCTGAATGTGAAACGGAATACCGCAATCCCGCAGACCGTCGGTTTCACGCCCAACCCAATGCCTGCCCCGTCTGTGGCCCACAATGCTGGTTGGAAAATGCCAGCGGCGAACTCATCACCCCTACCTTAGCGGAACGCGATTGCATCGATAGTGCATCACGGCTACTACGCGAAGGTCATATTCTCGCCATTATGGGCTTGGGTGGGGTGCATTTGGCCTGCGATGCCACGAATAGCGCGGCAGTTGCATTACTGCGCCAACGCAAACGCCGTTACCAAAAACCTTTAGCATTAATGGCGCGTGATCTGGACGTGATCCGTCAATATTGCCCCGTTAATGCCGAAGAAACCGCGTTATTGCAAAGCCCCGCCGCACCGATTGTCTTGTTAACGCCCCACCAGCCAATCCGTTTGGCGCAAGGCGTTACTTACGCCAGTAAAGTGCTGGGGTTTATGCTGCCATACACACCCTTGCACGCGCTTTTGCTGGAAGCATGGGACACACCATTGGTCATGACCAGCGCGAATCTCAGCGAAGAACCGCAGTGCATTGACTTGACAGAAACGCGCCAACGCCTGCGCGGTATTGCCGATGCTTTCCTGCTGCATAATCGCCCCATTCTCAACCGTGTGGACGATTCGGTCACGCGCATCATGGATGGCAAACCGCGTCTTTTACGCCGCGCACGCGGTTACACCCCCGCACCGCTGGCATTACCACCGAGCTTGCGGAATAGTCTGCCCTTATTGGCAATGGGTAGCGAATTAAAAAACACCTTCGCTTTGTTACGCGACGGGCAAATCACGCTCTCGCAGCATTTGGGTGATTTGGAAGAAGCGCGAACTTGGCAGGAATACACCCATACCTTACAACTTTACCGCGAATTATTTGCCCACGAACCGCAAGCAATTGTGGTGGATAAACACCCAGCGTATCGTTCCACGCAATGGGGGCAGCAATTAGCCCGTGAATACAACGTACCGCTGATCGAAGTGCAACATCACCA
>CAZTUZ010000335.1:0-1974 GCA_964617055.1 uncultured Thiothrix sp. | reverse complement strand
GCCGAATTGCAACAGGCAGCGAATTTCCTGAACACCCGTTTAGTGGGTAAAGACCTACAACAAGCGCGAGATGCGCTGCTCGAGGAAATGCGCCAACATCGCGAAGACATGAATCGTATGATGTTAGCAGCGATTGAGCTAGGCGAAAAAGTCGTTGCTGAGGATAAAATTACGCAAGACGATGGTTGTGTGATTGCGGGTGAAACCAATCTCATGGGTTATGACGACCTTTCTGATATTGGGAAGTTGCGCGAATTATTTGCCGCTTTTACGCGCAAGCGTGACATTCTGCATTTGCTGGATAAATGTTTGCAGGCGGACGGTGTAAAAATCTTCATTGGGCGTGAGTCTGGTCAGGCAGCATTCAATGCGTGCAGTCTTGTTACTGCACCGTATGAGATTGATGGAGAACAGCTTGGTGTATTGGGTGTTATAGGGCCTAAACGTATGCCTTACGAACGCATTATTCCTGTGGTCGATGTCACTGCGAAATTGCTTAGCGTTGCTTTGAAATCTCGCTCTTAAATCTGTTTGCTGAATTATAAAAAGTTGGGGCAATACATTGGTTTTGGAGGGGGTATGGGTCAATACTTAAAAAATTTAAATGTAAATAACCATACTTTTGCTGTTGAACTTAGTAGTACAGTTCTCCTCTAAACGGTTGTCTGCTTGCGTTGTGTAAACAGAACTTATTTCTTACGAAAAGGTTATTGCCATGAAAATCAATAAAGTGATAATGGGGACTGCTAGTGGGTTGCTGTTTGTGAGTCTGAATGGTTACGCCATGCCCGCGCCACCACCACAACCGTTGCCAGGCGGTTACGCCTCACAAGCGGTTACTGATCCGCAAGTGAAGGAAGCCGCTGCCTTCGCTGCCAAAGAGTTGAGTAAATCCCGCGCAACCGTTAAAACCATTAACCGAGCTGCCACGCAAGTTGTAGCGGGGCTGAATTACCGTTTGGATATTACCCTTAGTGATGGCAAACGTTATGAGGTAGTAGTATTTAAATCTTTGGATCAGCATTATCAATTGACTAACGTAACACCCATAGGCACTGCAAAAGCAAAAACATTGACTGATCCCTTAGCTTATTGTGCTGCGGTAAAAAATATTGATCATCCTGATGCACGTTATACAGGTGACAAGTTACCGCAATTAATCATTAAAGGTTTAGGCCTAAACAAAGAGGCCGAAAAAATGGCGTTGGACAATCCCGGCTTTGTTACATGGCGTTGCATGGATAAAAAAGTTTGGGCGTGTACTGTGGGGGCGAATATTCCTTGCGATGACAAGGCGGACACGCGCCGTGCACCTACTGCAGAAATGAAAGCGTTTTGTAAATCTGAACCTCATGCAGAGAATATCCCTTCCTTTGCAACGGGAAAAACGACCGTTTATGAGTGGCGTTGTAAAGCGGGTAAACCCAAAATCGTGCGTCAATCAACCCCTGTCGATGCACGCGGTTATGCGGCGGCTAATTGGACATTAGTCAAGTAGTTTGCAGTTTAGGTGGAATTGCCAGTCATGAACTGGCTTTTCTGCCTTGAAATTCCAAAACGTGCCCCCAATCTCCACGCCAACTGACTAATTGCTGTGGAGAGCACAATGACCGACGTAAAAGACACTAACGTGCAGGATGCCGCTGATGTGGTGGACGCTGTAGAATCCGCTGAAGCGGTGGACGTTGCCCAATTACAAGCGGAATTAGAACAAGCCAAAGCTGAAGCCGCGACCAACTACGAACAATTCTTACGCGCTCAAGCAGAACTGGCAAATCAACGTCGCCGTACCGAAAAACAAGTCGAAGACGCACACAAATACGCGGTGCAAAAATTCGTGGAATCGCTGATTCCTGTGGTTGATAGCCTAGAAATGGGGCTGCAAGCGCAAGGCGACATGGAGCAAATCCGTGAAGGGATGCAACTGACACTGAAGCAGTTCGAGTCAGTAATGGAAAAATTCAACATCGAAGC
>CAZTUZ010000334.1:0-1976 GCA_964617055.1 uncultured Thiothrix sp. | reverse complement strand
CCTGTTGCAATTCGGCGGCTGTTACATCTTCATCCAGTTGGATAATACGGTTTTGTACCTCATTGCGGTTCATCACTAAAATCGCGAGCACCTGTTGCCCCGATAACCGCATAAATTCAATCTGACGAATCGCGGGCGGATTGCGTTTAGGAAATGTCACCACACCCGTGAGCTGCGTAATCCCAGACAATAAATTGGACGCAGACTGAATCAAACTAGCCGCATCTCGCTCAGCTTTTAGCTGGTCTTGCAAAATATACATGGCTTGTTGTTCTAGTGGCTTAAATGTCACTAGCGTATCGACAAACAAGCGATACCCTTGCGAGGTTGGTACGCGCCCTGCGGAGGTATGTGGTGAACGGATATAGCCCATGTCTTCCAAATCCGCCATCACGTTGCGAATGGTTGCCGCACTCAAGTCCAGACCGCTGTTTCGCGCAAGGTGGCGCGAGCCTACGGGTTGACCGTCGTGAATATAGCTCTCCACCAACACTTTAAGGATATGGCGGGCGCGGTTATTTAATTCAGGTGAGTGTGTCGCTGTCATGCCTTCATATATAAGGATAAATTACGCCAGATACAAGCCCGATACGCTTGCAATTTCTGTGCAGCTTTGCCAGCCTTGCAGCTTTAGAAGCAAACAAGAAGCCGTTATGAGCCTGTTTTCCCAGATTGGCATATTCACTAAACCAAATGATACCCGTGTCGACAACACGCTTTTTCAGTTGCATGAATTTTTATTACAACGAGGCTACCAAGTTTTTTGCAATCAAAACGCCGCCCTGATCCTTGACCAACCTGCGATGCCGCAAGAAGAACTCGCCAAACGCATTGATTTGGCAATCGTTGTTGGCGGCGATGGCACGTTACTCGGTGCTGGTCGACTGCTTGCGCCGTATGAAGTGCCGATCGTTGGTATCAACCTTGGGCGTGTCGGTTTCTTGGTGGATGTTCTGCCAAGTGACATGACAACACAACTTGACGCTATTTTAAAAGGGCAATACCAAACGGAACTTCGCATTGTATTGCACGCTGAGGCTATCCGCGATGGCGAGGTGATAGGCTGTGGCGATGCACTGAATGAAGTGGTCATGCACGTTCGCAATGAAATTCGCATGATCGAATTTGATACATGGATTGATGGTAACTTCGTCAACACCCAACGCGCAGATGGCATGATTATCACCACACCAACGGGTTCAACAGCCTATTCATTGTCCAGCGGTGGGCCGATTATGCACCCTTCCCTACACGCTGTCGCACTCGTACCCATTTGCCCACATACATTGAGTGACCGTCCGTTGGTGTTGAGTAGTCAAAGTGTGATCGAAATGCAACTACGCGAGGAACGCGATATTCCCGCACGTTTGTCGTTTGATGGGCATGACAATATTAGCCTAGAAGCAGGCGATACCATTCGGATTCGCACTCGTGCTGAAAAAGTGCATTTGCTCCACCCCGAAGGTTATGATTACTATCGCATTCTACACACAAAACTGCATTGGGGAGTCCAGCTTTAAGATGCTGACACACATCCATATCCGCGATTTTGCCATTATTGACACGCTCGATTTGGACTTACACACGGGCTTAAGCGCGTTGACAGGTGAGACAGGAGCGGGGAAATCCATTTTGCTCGATGCAATTGGCTTGGTGCTCGGCGACAAAGCCGACAGCCAAACCGTGCGCCACGGTGCGGATAAAACCGACATTACCTTAAGCATTGACATTAGCCAAACGCCCAGCGCACGCGCTTGGTTACAGGCACAAACCATTGATAATGATGAAGAGATATGCATCTTGCGTCGGGTGGTCACACAGCAGGGCAAATCCCGTGCATGGATTAACGGTTCACCAACGAATCTTAGCCAATTACGCGAACTAGGCGAACAATTGGTGGATATTCACGGGCAACACGAACATCAATCCCTCATGAAAAAGGACGCTCAACGCCAGTTAATCGATGCGTTTGCGGG
>CAZTUZ010000333.1:0-1991 GCA_964617055.1 uncultured Thiothrix sp. | reverse complement strand
ATGTCAGTGATCCTAAGGTTGGGCAGAAATGCTTGTTGAAATTTGATGTAATTGATACAGGGTGTGGAATCTCAGAAAGTGCGCAGAGCAAGTTATTCACGGCTTTCTCACAGGTTGATGGTTCAGTTACACGCCAACATGGTGGTACAGGGTTGGGACTGGCGATTTGTAAACAACTGACTCAGTTAATGGGGGGGGAAATTGGTTTGGTGAGTCAAGTTGGGGTCGGTTCAACGTTTTGGGTGACAATCACGGCTGAAGTTTATTCGGAAGATTTGCTATTTGATTTTAATAATGCGTGTTCTTTATTGGTGGTGGGTACGCGGCCTGTTCTTAATCAGTATTATGAAAAACAATTCCGTGATTGGGGTATTAAGTCGATTGTCGTGGATAACCTGAATAGCCTAATGTCTATTTTGGAAAAAATTAATGGTTTTGATTTTATTATGTTGGATGCCGATATGGCCTATCATAAACCTGATCATCCATTGGGCATGATTGCGATCGTCAAAGCCGTGCGTGAACACAGCCAAGTTCCATTATTTATCTATGGGACTGGTCGGCAAATTATGGGGTTAGAATTGGTCTCGTTGGGGCGGGCTATTCATTTGCTCACCAAACCCTTGAAATACTCCAGTCTATTAATGCAGATTCAACCTCAGAAATTAAGTGTAGAACCTGAACTGGTGATAGAGCCGTTGCAACCTGTGCCTGACCCTCCTATGTTGCGGCAAGATGGTGTGCGCATTTTGCTGACGGAAGATCACATTGTTAATCAGCGAGTGGCATTGGCGATGTTGCGCAGAATGGGATATGAGCAGGTGGATTGTGCGGTGAATGGCGAAGAGGCGATTCAAGCTATTCAACACCAGCATTACGATTTGATCTTGATGGATTGCCAAATGCCGATCATGGATGGTTATGAGGCAACGCGCCGGATTCGTCAGTTAGAAAATGGTCGTTATCGTCAGTTGCCAATCGTGGCATTGACTGCTCATGCTATGAAGGGGGATGACGAAAAATGTTATGAAGCGGGTATGAATGATTATTTATCCAAACCCGTGCGTTTAGATGAATTGCAACACACCTTAGATCGTTGGCTAAAACCCAGAACCTGAGGTAGCGCAGATAGGGCATTGCGGGTCAGGGCGTAAACGCATTTCGCGCCATTGCATATGCAGCGCGTCAAGCAGTAATAAACGTCCGTTCAGTGTGGGTAAATCGAGCAAGGCTTTCAGCGTTTCCGTGGCTTGCATACTGCCGATAATGCCCGCAACGGGGGCAAGAACGCCTGTGGTACTACAAGTGTCTTCGGTTGTGCCATCTTCGCCGTACAAACAGCGATAACAGGCGGTATTAGCTTGGCGGAAATCGAACGTGGTGATCTGACCTTCTAGGCGGATGACTGCTCCAGAAATCAGCGGTTTGCCAGCGATTTTACAAGCGTGATTAATGTCAAACCGCGTCGGAAAATTATCGCTGCAATCCACTATGGCATCGTGGGCTTGAACTTCAGTAAGTAATTGCTCGAAATCCAAACATTGCGCAAGCGTGCGAAGGCGAATATGTGGGTTCAATGCTTGTGCCATTTCGGAGGCAGAATCCACTTTTAGCTTGCCAATATTGGCGGTGGTGTGAATCACTTGGCGTTGTAAGTTAGTGAGGTCAACCGTGTCAAAATCGACGAGGGTCAGTTGTCCTACACCTGCTGCTGCAAGGTATAAGGTAACGGGTGCGCCTAACCCACCCATACCGATAATCAACACTTTGGCAGCGAGTAGGCGTTCCTGCCCCTGTAAGTCAACAGCGGGTAAGAGGATTTGGCGGCTGTAGCGTAAGAGCAATTCGTCATTCATCAGTGTTGCGCGAGAAACCTCGTCCTTGCTTCGGCTACGCACTTCGGCACGCTCAGTGTACCACTCAGCACGAGTCAGGGCGGGGAGGGATAGCGCGTCGGCGACAGCCGACCCTGTTCTCGCTCCTCTTTTTGG
>CAZTUZ010000332.1:0-1992 GCA_964617055.1 uncultured Thiothrix sp. | reverse complement strand
AATTTGCATTTGCAAGATGCATTTTTGCAGCAAAAGCCTATAAGTGATTGGTTGGCATTGGTATCGCGTCCGTATAAAAACACCGCCTTATTAGCCATGCGTTATTTGCAAGCGCATTTGCAGGAATTAGACGTATTTTTTGCAGTATTGCGTTCACCGTTTGCTGATATTCGGGAACGCGCTTTAAATGCGGTTAAGGTGGAACACTTCCTGCAAAACCCCGAATTATTGCAAGGCTTGTTATTGCACGAAGACGCGGCATTACGGCAAGTAGCAATTCGGGTATTACCGCATGTTCAGGATAGTGTATTACAACAGGCGATTTTTGCGCGTATACTGCCTGAATTATTTAAAGCCGAACCCGTGGAAGGTTTTAGCGATGATTTATTCGCAATGGTACAGGCATTAAGTGCGATTCATGCGGATATGGATACCGATTTATTGTGGCGATTACTCACGGCGCGTAGCAAATTGGCGATGCGCGTGGGGGCATTGATTCTACCATGCCATGCGGCAGACGTGTTTTCGGTCAAACAGTTGGCGATTTTGAGCAAAAACCCCACGCAACAAGTGCGCTTGTGGGCAATCCATGCCTTGCAAGCTGCGCCGCAACGGGTGGAAGCCGACTTCATGGAAGCCGCACGCCTCTTGGATAACCGTTGGGATGATGCGCGTGGTCAAGCAATTGCCCTGTTCCAAACCTTTGCGGCAGATTTTTGGACGGCGGAACGGGTGGTAGCGGTGTGCGATAACGTGTACGACGATGTGCAAACTTTCGGACGCGATTTGGTGTTACGCGCTTTCCAACAAGCTGACGGTTTGGATTATTTGTTAAAACTCAGTCAGCATCCTGCCAGCGGTGTGCAGTTATTTGTGTCAGCGTTTTTGCAGGAACAAGCAGCGGATAAGCCGGAAGTAATTACGCGCTTGTTGCCGTATTTTCGCAATGTCTTGGCGCAGGTGAATCGTGGACGGGTGATTAAAGATCGCGTGATTGCGTTTTTATTCGCCGAAGCGAGCAAAGATGAAGCCATCGCCCGCTTGGTAGCGACGTTGTTTAGCGAACATTCGTTAAGCAATGTGTTGGCAGATAAGGGCAAGTACATTCATACCCTATTTACGCTGCAACAACGTGATGCCAGTTTGTCGTCGCCCATTACAGTGATTGAACCTACCATTCGTCAGCATCGTGCTGCCAGACGCGGAGTGTAAACATGGAATTTAGCCGAAAATACCACGGTCAATCGCAAGTTGCTAACAGTGGTAATGCCACCAACATGGCGTTCGTGCCGGATGCGCTGCGTAATCCAACCTTCTTTGTCGCGGATTTGCAGCAGCATTTATTGTTCCGTGAAGCCATGTCCGCGCTGCATCAGGTAGTGGTGTCAGACATGGCTTTCAAGCCCAAAGATCGCACCGATTACAAAGCATGGTTGAAGTCGCAAGAAGACGCTTTTCTTGCCGAAGCAATGGCAAAACAAGCGGAGGTTAAACAGCAAATCAATGTGCTGCAAACCGAGTTACGCGAGGTTCAAAAAGCCGAACAAGCGGTGATGCAGCCGTTTTACACAGCGCGTTCTAAGTATTTCCAATATTTGTACAAAAACGACATAGACGCGTGGTTTGTGCTTGATCCGGTGATCACCGTACACCCTGATTGCGTGTTTTTTGAATGCTTTTCGCAAGACGAATCGAGCTACGGCAAACTCAGTTGCAGTTATGACGTATTTGGCAATGTGCGCGAACATGCCTACGGCACGACCAATATCGACTATTCGCACGCGTTGTATCAGGAATTTCAGAAAATCCGCGATTACAAACGCACCGAATTTGTGATTGATCCATCGGGTTTTGAGGTCAAAACCGAACAAGCCGACGATTTCAAAGAGGAAAAAATCGACTTACCCGACAGTTGGGTGCGTGGCTTTTTGCAGGTGAGTTCTGCCATGAGCTTGCCCATGACCACGTTCGATTTGCACCCAATGGATATGT
>CAZTUZ010000331.1:0-2026 GCA_964617055.1 uncultured Thiothrix sp. | reverse complement strand
CCTCAGTGCAGACAGTGTATTATTGCGGACTTGTGTGAATTTACGGAGAAAACCGTCTAATGTTTGGCAATGACCGCGACAGTATACGCCGCTTTTACCTGCAATGCTGGCAGAAATTTCAACAAAAACAGCCACTCAATGCGCTAGAACAACAGGTCGTACACGTTGTTAGTGAACATCCCGAATACCATGCCTTGCTACAATTGAACGAAACGGCGATTCAGCGCGACTATTTACCCGACACTGGCGAAACCAATCCCTTTCTGCACATGGGCTTGCATTTGGGGATACGCGAACAAGTAGCGACAAACCGTCCGGCGGGAATTGTCGAACTTTATCAGCAGCTAATGATCAAATACGGCACTCATGAAGCCGAACATCGCATGATGGATTGTCTTGCCGAGAGCATCTGGCTAGCACAACGCAATAACACCATGCCCGATGAACTGGCTTATTTGGAATGCTTACGAACCAAAGGATAAATAACGAATGAAATTGGGCTTTTACGCGGGTTGTTTGTTACTACCTGCTTGTTTAATGGCAGGCTGTTCCAACACTCCTTCCAGCAATACCTACACCACAGCGCAAGCAGGCACACTGCAAGAAGTGCAGTTTGGTACAGTTACCAGCGTGCGCAATGTCATGATCCGTGAAGACAATGCCGAAACGGGCAAACTCGCAGGCGGCGTGATCGGCGGCACACTCGGCAGCGATGTTGGTCAAGGTAAGGGTCAAATCGTTGGTGGCGTAGCAGGCGCGGTTCTCGGCGGCACAGTCGGCATGTTAGCAGACAGCAGCCTGCAATCTAAGCCTGGGGTCGAACTCACCATTCGGATGCAAGATGGCAAAACCGTTGCCCTTGCACAAATCGCCGATGAGAACTTCATGGTGGGTGACGAAGTGAAAGTACTCACCTCAAAAGAAGGCAAAGCCCGAGTGACGCACTAAGCGTCACTCTTCCCCTGCATCAGTCCATCGCAACCACGACATTGCTCATCGTGCTCCCTGCGCCAACGTCAAAGACGCGCGAACGGCTCACGTTGTTCAACATCACTTCGGCACGATAACGACCCGGCTGCAAAGCCAAACTCGCTGAATGCCGCTGAAATGACTCAACCAGCGTGGAACGGTCATCGTTGATTCGATATACTGTCCAACTGACGGCCTGCATGGCGGGGCCGTTGTTTAACGTAGCAACAAAATGCACGTTCGGTTGAGGTTTGGGTTGAGACTCATTTGCAGAAGAAGCTCCCGCAGCGTATAAAGTTGTACTAGCGGTCGCTAACAGTAGCAGTGCTCCTGTTAAAATATTACGAATATTTTGTGTTCTCATTTTATATCATCCTTACCCCCCGATTGGTGAATAAATCAATAAACGCAGCCTTCTTTTTCTCTTTAAAAGTAAACTACGCCAGAAAAAATACAATTCGATAATTTTTCTGGTTGGAATAAAAAAATTTTTGGAACTTTTTTTCAGAACACTAATACGATGCAGAGAGCCTTAAACCTGTGCTATCCTTGCGCCCCCATAGCTTATCCCCCTATATCGG
The DNA here is from genome assembly GCA_964617055.1 of uncultured Thiothrix sp. GTDB lineage: Bacteria > Pseudomonadota > Gammaproteobacteria > Thiotrichales > Thiotrichaceae > Thiothrix. Next base: position 476 of record CAZTUZ010000331.1, on the reverse strand, counting down.
AGTTTTGTTTGTATGCACCCCATGCTAAGAAAAGCCATTGAAGCCTCTCGCCTAGCAGGTGAAACCATTCGTCATTATGCTAATCAGGTGCGCAAGCTAGATATAGAAAATAAAGCGCATAATGATTTTGTTACCAAAGTTGACCGCGAAGCCGAAACACAGGTTGTGCGTTTATTGCAACGCGCCTACCCAGACCACGCTTTTTGGGGTGAAGAAAGCGGGCGTATTGGCGGTGAAAGTGAGTACGAGTGGATTATTGACCCACTCGACGGCACAACAAACTTCCTGTATGGATTACCACAATATTCCGTCTCCATTGCACTTAAACATAAAGGTCGCTTGATGGTTGGTGTGGTCTATGACCCCTTGCGCGATGAAACTTTCGCCGCCGCACGCGGTGATGGTGCTACACTGAATGGCCGCCGAATCCGTGTTTCCGACCGTACTAGCCTACAAAATGCCCTATTGGGTACAGG
>CAZTUZ010000330.1:0-2026 GCA_964617055.1 uncultured Thiothrix sp. | reverse complement strand
AAATCCTGAAATAATTGCTGAAACGCGGGTAACAGTGTTTGCAATGCGGCCAATTGTCGCGCAAGACTTTGGTAAATCGTCGCGTCGAATAACGATGCCAATTCCATGCTGAAATATTCGGGGAACAGCAATAACGTTGCCTCATTAGCATGGGCTTGCGTCACCCATTGCGTGATTTTGGCGCGATACGCTGCCCAATTCGGCAAAAAACTAATGTCGTATTGCGCAGTAGCAAGGCGAAACTGACTCATAACGTTTTCATCCAAAATTGCATGGGTTTGGGCGATTCGGCGGCTTCGTCAATGTCCTTCCAACTGTAAGTGGTTTGCAACGCTGGCTGTGGCGCGTAACCAAATTTGCGCCAAATGTCATCCAGTGGTGCGTAATCCGCCGGACGTAACGGGTGATTCGCAGGGCGTTGCACCCCGCAAAACGTCACATGCGTAAAACCGCCGAGTTGCCGTGCATGGTGTTCCCGCCCACTGAAAAACGCCTTGTACACGCCACGTCCACGGTATGGCGGCAATAACACCGATTCCGCGCAATAAAACAGCGTGTTCGGGTCGTAACCTTGCTGCAAAAATGGCTGCTGAAAATTTGCCTCTTCGTGCGCCATTGGCAAACCCGTTGACGCGCCGACGATATTTTCACCATCCAACGCTAATACCGCAATGCTGCGCGGCGAATTGACATAGGTTTGCAAATAATGCGCCTCGTACTCCGCCGAACCATCGTACAAATACGGAAACTCGTGGAACACCGTGATTCGCAACCGCGCTAAATCCGGCAAATACGGCGCAATCGCCGCGCCAGATAGGTGGATAATGTGCAAATCGTGGTTCATGGTTGGGTTTCGCTCATGGAGATTTTTGTCTTTTTAACGCAACTTTTCTATTATACAACCAAACACAACAGTTACCGGAGGCTGCATGTTAGCTATTGCAATTTCTGACCATTACCTTTCCGAACAAGATTATTTAGCTGGCGAAAAGCATAGCGAAATCCGTTACGAGTACATTGACGGGCAAGTGTACGCAATGGCGGGGGCAAGCAAACGTCATGGTGAAATTACTGTGAATATTTCTACCGCTTTGCGTATTGCTGCAAGAGGTAGTCAGTGCAAAGTGTACTCATCGGATATGAAAGTTCGCACGGCAGCGCACAAAACCTATTACTACCCCGATGTGGTAGTTGGTTGCGAAGACGACGAAGCCAGTGATTATTACCTTGAAAAACCCTGTTTAATCGTCGAAGTGCTATCCGATTCCACCGAAAAACGTGATCGGCGCGAAAAGCTGCTGGCTTACATCAACATTCCCACGCTTAAAGCCTATTTGCTGGTCGCGCAAGACCAATACGAAGTCGAAATGTTCTACCGCGAACCCACGGGGAATTGGTGGGTAGAAACCTTCAGCGGTTTAGAAAGCACACTCACCTTACCATGCCCTGAAACGTCGCTGTCACTAGCAGAGATTTACGAAGGGATAGTGTTGGAAGCGGCTGCGTGACGGAGGCAGCGGAGTTTTAACCGCGTTCATCGTTGAGCGATTTGTAGCAAATTAGCAGGGTCAAAATCGGCTGGTACGGCTTTGCGTTTACTTTCCAATAATCCGAAACCGCTGAATGGTTGGTGCAATTTTAAAGGAATAGTGACCTGTGCGTTATCAGTGGCAGACGTAACAATAGCCATAAGATACCTTTTAAAAGTCCTACTTGGTAAAAATATTAGCAGGGTTTTAGGTGTGTGACAAACCCTGACCTACGTCAAACTTATCCACAGGCTTTGCCTTGATTTCGTGGGTGGCTACCCCACATTTGTGTCATTCAACGTCATAACGTTTCACCCAATTACAGGTAGCCCATAATGAGAATGGATAAACTTACCGCAAAGTTTCAGTTAGCCCTGCAAGATGCCCAATCATTGGCGTTGGGGCGTGATCATCAATTCATCGAACCATTGCATTTCATGATTGCATTATTGGATCAGGAAGGCGGTTCGGTGCGTGGTTTATTGACCAAGGCGGAT
>CAZTUZ010000329.1:0-2027 GCA_964617055.1 uncultured Thiothrix sp. | reverse complement strand
GAAATTAGCACTCTAACGGGTAGAGTGCTAACATAGCATCAGAGTTAAGAAGGAGATGAACCTATGACCAACGCATTGATGCTTCGGGGACAGACGCTGCCAGTTCCGGTGGGGAATCTGGAAAGCTATATCCATGCGATTCATTCCATCCCCGTGTTAGAGGCGGATGAAGAGCGGGAACTGGCTGAACGTCTGAAATATCAAGGTGATCTTGAAGCGGCGCGTCAATTGATTTTGCATAACCTGCGTTTTGTGGTGAAAGTCGCACGCGGTTATAACGGTTATGGTTTACCGTTGGGCGATTTAGTCCAAGAAGGTAATGTGGGCTTAATGAAAGCGGTCAAACGCTTTGATCCTGAAATGAATGTACGTTTGATTTCCTTTGCGGTGCATTGGATTCGCGCGGAAATTCACGAGTTTATTTTGCGTAATTGGAAGATCGTCAAAGTGGCGACGACCAAAGCACAACGCAAGCTGTTTTTTAACTTACGCAGCAGTAAACAACGTCTTGGCTGGTTAAGTCATGAAGAAGCCAGTGCGATGGCGGATGATTTAGGGGTGAGTACCGCTGAAGTATTGGAAATGGAAAAACGTTTGAGTGCGAATGATGTGGCATTTGATTTGAGTGCTGATCAAGACGATGACGAGCGAGCGGATTTTTCCCCTAGCCAATATTTAGCCGCAGAATCCGCTGACCCCGCCGAGGTATTAGAAGCAGAAGAATGGGATACCTACACGCGGGAGCGTTTTCAACGTGCGCTGGATAGCTTGGATAAGCGTAGCCAAGACATTCTCGCTAGTCGCTGGTTGGTGGAGGATAAAGCAACACTGCACGAATTAGCGGATAAGTACAAAGTCTCAGCCGAACGCATTCGTCAGTTAGAAAATGCAGCGGTGAGTAAGTTACGAGCAGCAGTTTTAGCCGCCGCCTAAAACAAAAAAAGGTCGCGCAAGGCGACCTTTTTCTTATCATCAATGATGATTATGCGAAGAAAGCGACTGACAGGAAGCTTAACCAAGCCCATGCAATCAGACTTACTACGATGACCATTGGCACGGTGAATGCCCAGTCCAGTTTCTTCAACATACCACATACCTCTAAAACACTTATTTTCAGATAGCATAAAAGAATCCTACTCCTCTGACAAGTCAAAGGAGCGGCGCAGTATGTCAAATGAGAGGATGAAACTTAGCCGAAAAATACTACAGTGAAGAAACTAAACCATGACCACAAGATCAGAGCGATCACGATAGCTGCTGGTAAACCGTAATCAAAGGTAAGCATTTCTTTCAGTTTCATAAGTTTCCGCCTCGAGTCAACAATTAAAATATGGCGGTAGTATGCCGGAGACTACAGGTTAGGAAATTGACATGGCTCAATATGCAGGTGGGTCAAATGCAATACCACGTTAATATGTGTTGGTTACTTGATTTATGTCAGGAATTTGCCATGATGCACAACGTGACAGAAAGCGGCTTTTTTCATTAGTGTTTTCATACGGTTGTCATCAATCGTATGCAAACTAGCGAATTTTAGCTGATTGCAGAAGTTTGTCGCTCATAGAGGAGTTTGACATGGTGAAGTTGAGCCAGCTCATCCTGCGAACCGATGTCAGTGGAATGCCGTTAGAGTGGATTCATTACCAAACAGCGGTCAAGTTATACTATAGCGATCAGGTGGCGTATAGCTGCGGGTCGCGTATTTTGTCTATTCGTGGGGGCTATAACGCAAAAACGGGTAAACGCAGTCGTATTGATCTCAATTCCATTATTGCTACCTATGGTAATAAACAGTTATTAATGGATTCTTATATCCCTCCGCTAAATAATCCAACCTTATTTCGTCGCGATGATCATTTGTGTTTGTATTGTGGCGAACGTTTTCCATACCAAGCATTATCGCGTGATCATGTTCACCCTTTGGTGAAAGGGGGGCGTGATGTATGGACGAATGTGGTAACTGCCTGTAAATCCTGCAATAGCCTGAAAGGTGGTAGGACACCCGAGGAAGCGCGAATGCCGTTACT
>CAZTUZ010000328.1:0-2032 GCA_964617055.1 uncultured Thiothrix sp. | reverse complement strand
CCTGTATTAGATAATCAGTTTCGGGGTACTAAATCCTTAGAAAACACATGGCTAACACAGGCTGGAATGCAAACGGTATTGCAAGGTAAGTTGCCAACAGCAGAACAGTTAAAGAAAGCCGATAAACTATTTACCCAAGAATCGCGTTTAGGGATTGCGCGGGATTATAAAACGCGGGCAGTCCGTGACGGTTTGTTATATCAGACCAAACATATTCGCCCACAACGTGATGTGTCGATTGCTTTAGAAGTAAAGGGCTTGCCTGATGATTTTCCCACTAATGTTATGTTGCGTTTAGGTGCGGAAGGTCGTTCTGCCTCAGTAAAGCTGCTAGATAATGCCACAAATGGATTAACCCTATCCGAGCAGGTAGGAAGCAAGTTTGCCTTGTATTTACTCACACCTTTACACCGTGGCGAGACTCCTGAAGACCAACCCCTACCTAGCTTTACCAAAGAGCAGCCCGAGCAGGATTATTGGCAGGGGAACATCAATGGTGTTGATGTGAAATTATATGGTGCGGTTACAGGCAAAATGCAGCGTGAAGGCGGTTGGGATTTAGCCAATCATCGTCCTAAAGATGTTATGAATTTAATACCGGCGGGCAGTGTGTTTTTCTGTGAATTGGTCGATCAACGCAATCCTCCGCAAACATTAAAACAACTCCATTTAGCACAACATGGCGCAATGACTGATTACGGTTATGGGCAATTTGCGGTCGGGATTTGGAACGATTAAAGGATTCTTAGTATGAAACAAGCAAGTACAATTTTAGGCTTATTAGCGCAAACCTCAATTCACGCGGGCACAGGCTCTAATACAGGGGTTGTTGATCTTCCCATTCAACGCGAAGCGCATACCGCTTACCCTTGTGTATTTGGTTCTTCTATGAAAGGGGCGTTACGCACGCATGCAGAACAGTTCTATCCTTCAGAAGATAACACTAGGTTAAACCCAGTGATTGCAGCGGTATTCGGTGCGGATAATCAAGCCGACACCATGCACGCAGGGGCTTTAATGGTCAGTGATGCTCGTTTGGTTTTATTTCCCGTGCGTTCGCTCACTTCGCAGTTTAAATGGGTCACATCGCTGTATGCTCTGCAACGTCTGCAAGATGATTTAGCACGGTTTGGCATATGTCAGGATTTAAAGCTACCCACTGCCCCCAGTGACGCAGAAGCATGGACGCTTAACCCACAAGCCGATGCTTTATTTTTAGAGGAATATCGTTTTAAAACCCAACAACAAGATTTGAATGCTGTAATTGACGTGTTAGCTCAGTTAATGCAACACAAAACCGGCGTAGTCGAACAGTTAAAGCAACAACTTGTGGTTGTCAGTGACGATATGTTTGCACATCTGGCGCAACACACTACGCCCGTCAATGCGCATATTGCGATTGAATCCGCCACCAAAACCGTAAAAGGCGGCGCGTTATGGTATGAAGAAACCTTGCCACCTGAAACCTTGCTGTATGTAGGCTTGGCTGCCAATAAAGCGCGTAAACCTGATTCTGAGTTAACCACTGCTGCGGATATTTTGCATAAAGTGACTGCCTTATTTGAGGGGAATAAATCTTGGTTGCAAATCGGTGGCAATGAAACCGTAGGCATGGGTTGGTGTGCTGTTTCTACCTTAAAAGGAGCGTAATCATGCAACAAACCATGCAACAACAGCGTGCAGCTTATGCGTTAAATAAGGTAAAGACTGCCAGCACGAACCCCACTATCAATCAGAAAGAATATAAAAGCTATGCTTCCCAATTGCCTGCCATGATTCACATGAATGGCTTGGGGCAAGCTGCTGCCTTTTTTCGTGCCAAAAAGGGAACGCATTTAGAACTTTATCAAGTGTTATCTGAATGGTTATGTAAAGACCAACAGCCCTATCAGGGGTGTAATGATTTATTAGAGGGGATTACCACTAAGGACTTGCACCACTATCGTCTTGCCCAAGCTGAAGCGCAAATGCTGATGGATTGGGTGAAGAAATTTGCCAAGGCTTATATGACCAGTGATGAGGGTTAAGTAAT
>CAZTUZ010000327.1:0-2067 GCA_964617055.1 uncultured Thiothrix sp. | reverse complement strand
CCACAACCAATACCACCAGTCAACCCGATTTTTAACACGTTAGTCTCCTGCTTTTGTCGTCACCAGAAACGCAAAAAGCCGATTATGTAATCGGCTTTAGGAAATCGTATCCAATCGCAACGTAGCTTACGCTTGCAACGCTTTAATATGTGCACTCAGACGGCTTTTGTGACGTGCCGCCTTGTTTTTGTGGACAATACCTTTGTCAGCGATAGAGTCGATAACAGGTACTGCCGCTTTGTAAGCAGCTAAGGCAGCGTCACGATCGCCTGCTTCAATGGCTTTCAGGACATTTTTTACCTGAGTACGCAGACGTGAGCGCAGGTGGCGGTTGTGCATACGGCGTTTTTCACTTTGGCGGACACGCTTTCTGGCTGATGCTATGTTAGGCAAGGGTATTCTCCCGAAAAACCAATCCGAAAAATAAGGGGCGTATTATGCAGCGATTCGCTACATACTTCAACCATTTAACAGGTAATGACGTAAAAAACTTATTGAATATGCGCCAAAATACCATCTAGCTCATCTAAGCTATTGTATTCTATAACCAACTTCCCCTTACCGTTGCGATTGTACCGGATAAACACCTTCGCGCCCAAGGTATCCGCTAGTCGCTGCTCTAGCCTCACGACATCGGGGGCAACAAGCGCACTAACTGCCGCTGTCTTTCCCGTTTCCTGCTCCACCAAAGTTTGCTTCACTAAACGCTCAGTATCCCGCACAGACAAAGCCTGTTGCGCTGCTTGTACGGCAATGTTGATTTGTTGTTGACCTTTTAAAGCCAGCAATGCGCGAGCGTGACCCATTTCCAATTGCCCCGCATCAACAAAGGCTTTGGTATCTTCTTCCAAATCCAACAAACGCAGTAAATTACTCACCGCCGCGCGTGAACGTCCAATCGCATCCGCCGTTTGCTGGTGAGTTAAGCCAAATTCATCAATTAAGCGGCGTAGGGCATTGGCTTCTTCCAGCGCGTTGAGGTCTTGGCGTTGAATGTTTTCAATCAATGCCATTGCCGCCGCGACTTGATCACTAATCGGGTGGATCACCGCCGTGATTTCGTGCATTCCCGCCAACTGGCAAGCACGCCAACGCCGTTCCCCCGCGATGAGTTCATAACCACCTTCTGCACGCGGACGCACCGCAATCGGCTGGATTAAACCTTGTGCTTTGATGGAGTCCGCCAATTCTTGTAAGGCATCGGGGTCAATGCGCTTACGCGGCTGATACGGGCTGGGAGAAATCTTTTCAACGGGCAACGTTTTCAGTGCCGAACTTTCCACAGGTTGTGTCAATGTACTACGCGCGGAACTGAGCAATACATCCAAACCACGCCCTAAGCCTGCTTTCTTTGCCATTATGCGACTCCTTGCGCGGGTACTGATTGCCCATCTTTGCTGAGTAATTCGGTGGCTAATGCCAAATACGCCAATGCCCCGCGTGAGGATTTATCGTAATCCAATACGGAAACACCGTGACTGGGGGCTTCAGCAAGGCGAATATTGCGCGGGATGGTGGTGCTAAAAACCTTGTCGGGGAAATAAGCGTGAATCTGTTCCGACACGTCTCGCGCCAGATTACTACGCGGGTCGAACATGGTACGAATCAATCCCACCAATTGCAGTGCGGGATTAGCGTGTTGCTTGATTTGTTCGACCGTTCCCATTAGCGCGGTTAAGCCTTCCAAGGCGTAATATTCGCACTGCATGGGGATAATCACGCCATCAGCCGCCACTAACGCATTCACGGTTAGCATGTTTAATGATGGGGGACAATCGATCAAAATGTAGTCATAATCCGCCGCAAGACTCGCCAGAGCATCACGCAAACGGTATTCGCGCTGATCCTGACTCATTAATGCCACTTCCGCGACCGTGACTTCCGGCGAACCTGCCAGCACATGCAAGCTGGTATCCGCCACCGGATAACGAATATCTTGCGCGATGGCATCGCCAAGTAACACATCGGTTAGCGTGGTGGCTTGGTTGTGCTTATCAATGCCCAATCCGGTGGTAGCGTTGCCTTGCGGGTCAATGTCTACTAGCAAAACGCGGCGTTTTAAGGCTG
>CAZTUZ010000326.1:0-2089 GCA_964617055.1 uncultured Thiothrix sp. | reverse complement strand
GATGCGCATTAGTGACTGGAGTTCAGACGTGTGCTCTTCCGATCTTGTTGGATGAAGGCTCGAATGATTTGTTGCTGTTTGAATTACATAACCAAGACAAACAAACTGTTGCTAATGTGCGTTATCGCGCAGGTGAAGGCATTATGGGCTTGGTGATTGAAATGGATAAGCCGCTGATTATCCGCAAATTGGCAGATGAGCCACGTTTTCTAGACAAATTAGGGGTATACAATTCATCCCTCCCTTTGATTGCTGTGCCTATTCGCGCCCGTGGTGATGAAATCGTCGGTGTACTTGCAGCACAACCACCCGCTGAACTGCATTTACTCGGTGAACGGCGGCGTTTTCTGGAAATGGTGGCGAATCTTATTGGACAAAACGTGCTATTGGCCAACCAAGTCGCCAATGACCGTCAAGAACTGCAAAAAGAACGTGATACCTTACGCCGTAAAGTCAAAGGCGAACACAATTTTGCTAACTTGGTGGGGCACACACGCGCTATGCAGGTGGTATTTGACCAAGCGCGTCAAGTGGCTAAATGGAATACCACGGTCTTGATTAGGGGGGAGTCGGGTACAGGTAAGGAATTGATTGCAAATGCAATCCACTACCATTCGCCGCGTGCAAACAATGCATTTGTGAAGCTCAATTGTGCGGCGTTACCTGATAATCTGCTTGAATCCGAATTGTTTGGTCACGAAAAAGGTGCATTTACGGGGGCGGTGAGCCAACGTAAAGGGCGTTTTGAACAAGCAGATGGTGGTACTTTATTCTTAGATGAAATTGGCGAAATCACTCCTGCATTCCAAGCCAAATTACTGCGTGTGTTACAAGAGGGTGAATTTGAGCGAGTAGGGGGGAATAAAACCTTACATGTTGATGTGCGAGTGATTGCAGCAACTAACCGTAACCTAGAACAAGAAGTGCGTGAGGGTAATTTCCGCGAGGATTTGTATTACCGTTTAAATGTTATGCCTATCCTCATGCCACCTTTGCGTGAACGTTTGGAAGATGTACCCGATTTATCACGCTTTCTTATTAATAAAATCAGTAATAAACAAGGACGGCCATTGGAAATCACTGACAGTGCCATTCGTTTGCTCATGCATCATAACTGGCCTGGGAACGTGCGTGAGTTAGAAAACTGTATGGAACGTGCTGCTATTCTAAGTCCCGATGGGCATATTGATCATCAGGTCATTCGTTTAACGGGATTAGAAGGTCTGGTAACAAACCAGACTCCACCACCCTCAGAGGCTATAGTCAATAATCGCGTGAAAGTGGATTTGAATGACCCTGATTTAGACGAGCGCGAGCGTGTTATTGCGGCATTAGAAGAGGCAGGATGGGTGCAAGCCAAAGCTGCCCGATTACTGAATATGACACCACGCCAAATTGCTTACCGTATTCAAACACTCAATATTCAAGTCAGGCAGATATAGCCTTTATACTGCTATTAGTTCTCTATAAATGACAATAACTAAGATTTTTATAAATGGTTAATCATCAGTTCAGTTTGTTGTGTTAAATATAATCAAGATTACCGCATGTCATCAGAAGGTTACGAGGGGCTCTGACATGGAACAATCCATTTTGCGTCAAATGGCGGCAGAAATTGCTGAACTTGTATCGCATCATACTGGCGAATCGTCCAACAGGATTCGGGTGAATGTGTCTGATACGGTCAGTGTGGATAAACACCTTGTCAGTATCGCTATGTATGATAAAGACGATATGCCATTGTTTTCAGTAAATGTTGATCTACAAGAAAACCAAGAACGCTAACGATAGTTGGCCTTTTAACTTTGGAAAAAGTCGATGCATCACAGTTCCGCGAGAAAATTAAAAATTAAGGTAGGATAAGGAATTATGCCTATCGTTATTGACAGCATTAAAGCACATAAAAAGCGTCTGTTTTTAATTTTAAGGAGGGGCTATGTTGACAGCAGATATAAAACTAGCATTACAAGTTGTTATTGTCAGTTTCATATTTTTGATAGTGATGTTAGTAACATGAGTGTAATCATGGCGGCTGGATATTTACACTGAAAAATTTACATATTTTTACAATAGGATTTACCCCTATTAA
>CAZTUZ010000325.1:0-2093 GCA_964617055.1 uncultured Thiothrix sp. | reverse complement strand
TCCCCGAAGAAATCGAAATAGGTTTCCACGCGAATCACAACTTGGCAATTGGGGTCGCAAACTCCTTAGCAGCGGTGGAAGCGGGTGCAACGCGCATTGACGGTTCTGTGGCAGGCTTTGGCGCAGGTGCAGGCAATACGCCATTGGAAGTCTTCGCCGCCGTGTGCGATATGTACGGCGTGGATACAGGTGTTGATCTGACGGCTATCATGAGTGCGGCGGAAGATGTCGCTGTGCCAATCATGGGCGACCAATTACCGCGCATTAACCGCAATGCCCTGACCTTGGGTTACGCGGGTGTGTATTCTTCGTTCTTATTACACGCCAAACGTGCCGAAGAAAAATACGGCATTCCAGCGCGTGATATTCTGCTCGAATTGGGTCGTCGTGGCACGGTTGGCGGGCAAGAAGACATGATCGAAGACATGGCATTGGAAATGATCCGCGCACGAGGTTAAGCATGAGCACATTAAGCAGAGCAACGATTGCCCAATTAGCCGAACATCTGGAAAACGCCGAATTGCAAGCGTTTGATGTGACGAAGATTACCGATGATTACCCTGATATGGATTGGGAAGATGCCTATGACATTCAGTGGGAAATTCGTCGTCGCAAACAAGCACGCGGCAATCGCGTTATCGGCTTGAAAATGGGGCTGACTTCCTACGAAAAAATGAAGCAAATGGGCGTGGATGTTCCCGTCTATGCGTTTTTGGCGGATTATTTCAGCATTCCCGATGGCGGTGAGGTCAAAACAGCCGAATTGATTCACCCCAAAGTCGAAGCCGAAATTGCGATTGTCACCAACAAACCCTTACGCGGTTCTGGCTGTAGCGTGGCGGATGTATTGGCGGCAACTGAGGCGGTATTGCCAGCGGTGGAAGTGATTGACTCGCGTTACCGTGATTTCAAATTCGACCTGAAAAGTGTGGTGGCGGATAATGCTTCTTCAGCCCGCTTTGTCACGGGTGGCAATATTAAACGCGCCAACGAAGTCGACATGAAAACGCTGGGCGTGGTGTTGGAAATCAATGGCACGGTGGTGGCGACAGGCGCGGGTGCTGCCGTGTTAGGGCATCCGGCGGCGAGCGTGGCAATGCTGGCGAATATGCTGGCAGAACGCGGCGAAGAAATCCCCGCTGGTACGTTCATTATGACGGGTGGCATTACCGCAGCGGTTACAGTAAAAGCGGGTGATAGCGTGTGTGTGCGTTATCAGGATTTAGGCTGCATTAGCATGACATTCGTGTAAACGAGGAATAAAACCATGCCTTTAATTCAAGCAACCATGATTGCTGGTCGTAGTCTGGAACAAAAAAACGCCTTTTTTGAGAAAGTTACCGCTGTTGCTGTGGAAACGCTTGGCGTTAAACCAGAGCAAGTGCGGGTGGTGATTAACGAAGTCCCAGCAGAACATTGGGCGATTGGTGGTGTGAGCAAAGCCGTATTAGATGCCAAAGCAGCGGCAAAAGGCTAATACCCAAGCACTCAGGTATCCGTTGCCTCGGTAGCGGATACCTTCGCAGTTATTGGCAAACCCCCGTGGTCTGTGATTGAATGCCAGACTGATTTTTAGCAGGTCACGACAATGCCAGAACAACAGATTAACTACCAAACCCTAGCCGTCGCTGGGGTGCAGGGCTTACACCCTTACCAACCAGGGAAGCCGATTGAAGAATTAGAGCGTGAATTAGGCATTAGCAATATTCTCAAGCTCGCCTCGAATGAAAACCCGCTCGGTACTAGCCCGAAAGCCAAAGCCGCGTTGAGTGACGCGCTACAAACCCTAGAGCTTTATCCCGATGGCAGTGGCTATCAATTAAAAGCAGCGATTGCTGCCAAAGTCGGTTTAAACAGCAATCAAATCACCTTGGGCAACGGCTCTAATGACGTGCTGGACATTATTGCCCGCGCTTATTTGGATAAAGACTGTTCGGCGGTGTGTTCCGAATACGCTTTCGCGGTCTATCCGATTGCGATTAAAGCGGTAGGGGCGCAGTTACGTCTTGCTAAAGCCAATGCTGCCACGCATTACGCCATGCCTTACGGACACAATCTGCCGAATTTGGCAGCGAAAATCGACGATACTACCC
>CAZTUZ010000324.1:0-2101 GCA_964617055.1 uncultured Thiothrix sp. | reverse complement strand
CACTGACATTATCGACCACACTAACTTTTAAAATCACCTGCCCACGCTCTGTGAATTTAATCGCATTATTGAGCAAGTTTAATAGAATTTGTCGTAGCCGAATCGGATCACTAACAATACAACTAGGTACTTTTTTATCAATAAAAAAAGCCACCTCAATGCCTTTTCCGTGTGCATTTTCTGCTAAAAGCTCCACAACACTTTCTAATAAAGGTAATAGTTTGAAAGAACTATTTGTAATAACCAGTTTACCTGCTTCTATTTTTGAGAAGTCCAGAATATCGTTAATAATCCTCAATAAAGATTCTGCACTATGCTGAATAGTACGAATTTGCTCACGCTGTTCCCGTGTCAGTTTACTATCTAACAACAACTCCGCCATACCAATGACACCATTCATCGGAGTACGAATCTCATGACTCATATTAGCTAGAAATTCCGATTTTAACCGTGCCGACTCCAAAGCGGCATCCCGCGCTTGCGCTAATTCTTGTTGCACACGAATCCGGTGGCTTATATCTCGAATAATACCCGTAAAGACAATACAATCACCAAACCTAGCTTCATTGACAGACAGATCAATCGGAAAACATGAGCCATCTTTACGTTTTGCTGTTAATTGCCGTGGTTTTCCAACAATATTTTGTTTTCCTGTTTTTAAGTAAGCTCTGATATAAGCATCATGTTGCTGCTGATGTGTGCCTTCCATAAGAATATTCACATTCTGACCGAGCAGTTCTTCTGGCATATAACCCAAAACGTTCAAAACAGACTGATTCGTTTCGACAATAACACCTTTCGTATTAATGACAATAATGGCATCTAAGACAGAATCAATAACCGTCCTAGCTTTAATTTGGTTCGCTTTAAGGTCTTCTGCTAATTGCTCACGCTCCTGAATCCCCCGTATCAACTTCTGATTAGCCAGACGTGCTGTTTCTACCGAAGCCTGTGCGGTATTTAATGATGTACGCAAGCTGCGTAATGCCAATACCAAAATTAATAGCAAGGTACTGCCCAATCCTAACAAGATAAGAAAGGACTCCATCATCATATTTTCAGCCGTGCGTTCAAAACCACTCAGAGGACGGCTCACTTCTAATACACCGCGTACATCCCCGAGTTTCCAATCTTTTTTAGGAGTATCGGTGTAATGATTATGGCAATCCACACAACCATCCACCAAACGATCTGCTCTAGCATAACGCAGAATCTGTTGACCATTAATAGCTTCAAACCGCCACACAGATTTATCTGGCTGTTTGCGCAATTCATTCAATGCCCAATGTTCAAAATCATCTTTTACCCCACCATCCTTACGCCAAGGAAACGGTTGGTCACTGTACAGTCGAACTTTGTAATTATTATCTTTGCTTTGCGTCAAATACGTCGCAAAATCCACGATCATAGTAGATGGCAACGGTAATGCACCATTAACCTGTTGGTAATCATGAGTGATTTTTATACCGCCCTCTAACGCCTTTGGTACAATCCTCTCCGCATAGAATGAGCGAAACTTCATAACCGAATTAACAAACTGGCTCGCTTCATAGACAGCAATTTCTTCATTGATCAATTTATAGCGTTGATAGCTAATCCAAAAGACTGTTGCTGTCCCTAGTAGCAGCACACCAAACAAAATATAAACAGCGCATCGGGTGAAAAAACCATCACCACTTGGTATAAGACGATAAGCAGCCATGTTTATGATTCATTATTTTAATATAACCGTCGCTTATACTATCAAGAATGCAAGAGAAATGCAGGAAAACCGACAACAGATTTGATCTATCCACCCAAACAAAAAAGCCCCAGTTAATAACTGGGGCTTTCGAGCCAGAACAGGTCTTCGTCAAACCTAAAGTAATTAAGCAGCCTGCACCGCAATTTGCTGTGAAGTATGCGTAATCCGATTAGACTTATCAAAATAAACCAGTTGAGGCTTATGCAGATCCGCTTCCGCTTCTGCAAAGGTAGCGTAAGTACAGATAATTAATAAATCACCTGTTTTCGCCTTATGCGCCGCCGCACCATTGATAGAAATGATGCCACTACCAGCTTCGGCACGGATTGCGTAGGTAGAAAAACGCTCACCGTTGGT
>CAZTUZ010000323.1:0-2143 GCA_964617055.1 uncultured Thiothrix sp. | reverse complement strand
GCGATTTTGTCACTTGGTTAGACAAAAAGGGAATTGCGTATGAAGCCGCATCCATGATGGATATTCAGCGTGATCCGTCCTTGTTGAAACACTACAACTTAGTGATTTTGGTCGGCCATAATGAATACTGGTCAAAAACCATGCGTGATACTTGGGATAACTACTTAGCTGGTGGCGGAAATGCAGCCATCTTCAGTGGGAACACCATGTGGTGGCAAGTGCGTTTCTCGGAAAACCTGAAAGAAATGATTTGCTACAAGTCCTCTATCAATGACCCTCAAGCAAATAGCGGGCACGATGACACACTAACCATCAACTGGTATAACTCCCCTGTCAACCGCCCTGAAAACAGCTCGACAGGTGTTAGTTTCCGTCATGGTGGTTATCATGATTACACTGACAATGGTGTACAACACTATGTAAAAGGCAGCACGGGTGATACGGGTATTAACGGTGGTTTCAAAGTTACCGATGCTTCACACTGGGCATTTGCTGGAACAGGGTTGGCTAATAATGATATTTTTGGCCGTCAATCTGGCATTGCAGGCTATGAAGTCGATGGTGCATTATTCAAAATGGTCGATGGCAAACCCATTGTCACAGGCGAAGATGGCACACCAACTAATTTCCAAATTTTGGCTTTAACGCCCGCCTTTGCTGTTAATTCACCCTCGGGTATCCCTGGTATTGTAACCAATGGCTATAAGAACCAAGGATGGGGCACTGTTGGTATATTCAAACCATCTGAAAACAGCGGCACAGTATTCGTTGCACCAACAGTGGACTGGGCTGAAGGTTTAGCAGTCGAATCCACTGTCAGCCGCATTACAGAAAACGTTATCGAACGCCTTAAAATCCGTGAAACCAGCACTGAAGATCCCGACGATAGTACTGACGACAACAACGGTAATAACGGCAATAACGGTAACAGTGGCAACACTGGCAATACCGGAAACGGCGGCAATAATGGCAGTTCAGTCACTAGCAGTGGCGGCGGTGGTACAACAAGCCTCTTTGTTTTAGTTATGGGATTGGCAACATTAATAGTGCGCAAACGTTTCCAGTAATCAACTGAGAAAAACTAGAATGGGCGACGTGCGGCAAATGCTGAAACAGGTCGCCCATCTTCTAAGTATTCAACATCATCACACAAAATATCCCACCCCTGAAAAAGCAAAGCCAGTTCGTTTGGTTTTAGCAGAAAATTGGCGTTCTTGGGACTACCAAATACTTCGCTACCCTGCATAAAAGTCTGATGCATAAAAATACCGCCTGATTTCACTATACGCTTTAAATAGGGAAACATCGGTCGGTGTAAATATCGTATAACAAAAACGAGATCAAAAGTATCATCTGCATAAGCAGAAAATGGATCATTACCTGTTTCTAAATCCATTAAGATAGTTTGCATTGGCACTTGATAGCGTTGCGCCAACTGATTTGTTTTTTCTATTGCACCATTTAAATAATCAATTCCAGTCATTTGCCAACCGTTCATGGCTAAGTAAACAGCGTCACGCCCCGCACCACAAGCAATATCCAAACCGACACCTGAATGAATATTATGCATTGGCATTAGTTCTTCGACAAATTTTTCAATCAAAGGTGCTGGTTTCCACAACCGCACCGAATCCATGCCAGTCGCTAATTGCTGTTTACTATGCAAATCCGCCCGTAAGGTATCTGACCAGATAATTTGCTTCTCGACTGTATAACCTTTTGATGTTAAAAATACTTCTGCCAAATCCAAGCTTAATGGATCACCACATAAAATCAGCGGCTCACTTCGTTTTGGTAACTCATGCATACGCGCTGCTAATTGCGCCGCAGGCAAACAGCTTGCACCAATGATATGCCCTTGGCAAAATGATTCCGTATCGCGACAATCCAGTAATGCTGGCATATTCATAAATACAAACGCCTCCATAAAAATAATTGAACATTTTTCGTGTCGTTATGTCGATATTGTTTGGGCGCGATATTGTGCGATAGGGGTTTTACATGCAAGGACAAAAAATACAGATGATAATGGGCAAAACCGCACTGGCTCTACTGACCAGCACATTTCTACTACCATGCTTGACTCAACAGGCGATAGCCGCGGACCTTCAGACGCTTTGGCAACCCAGTTGGCAGTGCGGTA
>CAZTUZ010000322.1:0-2175 GCA_964617055.1 uncultured Thiothrix sp. | reverse complement strand
AGGCAAGCATGAGGTATTGCGTTTGCCATTAGCGGCTAACCAAACATTGGGGAATGCGCAGGTGGACTTGACATTGACGGGGAAAGACTTTACCGCAAATCGTCAATTGATCTTACGGATTCGCCCTGCTTATCCTGCTCGTCATGCGGCGGTTAATAAAGTGTTGGCTGATGGTGAGTCATTCACATTGGATGCAGCGGCTATGAAGGGGTTTTTACCTGATGGCTTGGGGGCGAATTTGAGCATTTCGACCACACCCAGTTTGCCCTTACGCAGTGTGTTGGATGGTTTATTGCAGTACCCATATGGGTGTTTGGAGCAAACAACCAGTAGCGCATGGCCTTATTTATACCTTGAACCCACCGTTATTGAGCGTTTGGGGCTACAACCGTTGACCATACAGGAACGCAATAAGCGTGTGCAGAGTGCAATCATGCATTTGGCTGGAATGCAGTTGTCCAATGGTGGTTTTGCGTTGTGGGACGATAGTAGTAGTGAGGAGTTTTGGTTGACACCTTACGTCACGGACTTTTTGTTGGATGCGAAAGACCAAGGCTTTGTCGTACCTGATTGGTTATTGCAACGTGCCTTGAAGAATTTACAAGAGCGATTGCAAGAACAAGAGCGTTACATCGAGAGTCGCTATGAATCAATGGATAATCCCGCACATGCTGATTTGGCAGCGCGTGCTTATGCCAGTTATGTGTTGTCACGGGTGAAACAGGTTTCTCTCAGTACGCTGCGTGGTATTTATGATCAAGATGCGGATAAAGCAGCATCCGGTTTGCCTTTGGTTCATTTGGGGTTGGCATTGCGTTCTTTAGGGGATTCTGCTCCACAAGGTACATCTCCGCGTTGGCAACAGGCCATTGATAAAGGCTTGAGTTTGGTACGGGATCAAGACGCTTATCTTGGTGATTACGGTAGCGGCTTACGCGATGATGCCGCAATGTTGTACCTGTTATTACGCAATAAGGTGACTATTCCAGCGTATGCGGCTCGTGTGAACAAATTAGCTGATAATTTGCATAATAAGCAATGGTTAAGTACACAAGAACAAATCTTTACCTTGTTCGCAGGATTACAAGTGCAAGAGAAGGATAGCAGCAGTTGGAAAGCTGCATTGTCTGTTGGCGGGAGTCCGCTGGATTTGGCGGGCAGTTATGGACACAATCGTGATTTATCGGTTGCTGATTTGCAAAAAGGTGTGAAAATCACCTCGCACAATGCTGAGCCTTTATACGTTTCGCTAACATTGGATGGGTATCCAAGTGAGCGTCCTGCCGTGGACAGTGATCCTATTAGTGTGCAACGCCAGTGGTTCGATATGAAGGGTAAGAAAATTGACATGTCGACACCATTGAAGGCAGGGGATTTATTGTTAGTACACCTTGATGTGCAAAGCAGTGTCAGCATCAATGATGCCATAGTAGTGGATTTTTTGCCCGCAGGCTTGGAAATCGAGCACACTGAACTGAGCGATTTGGACTCATTCGAGACCTTACAGGTGGATGGTTTAGAAAAGCCTGTGGCAGAGTTGCTCAATGATCTGAGCGTGAATTACGAAGTATTCCGAGATGATCGCTATGTCGCTGCTTTGCCATTGGAGGCCAAATCGCATCAACACTTATTCTATTTGGTGCGGGTGGTTTCGTCGGGTTCGTTCATTGTTCCTCCTCCCGTTGTCGAAGATATGTACCGACCTGATCTAAATGGTATTGGGGCAGGGAGCAATTTGGTTGTGCCTTAAGCATGAGCTAATGTGAAAAGAGCGTTTCTGGTTCAATTATACCGTTTGGGGCGTTGGCGTTTAACACGTTTGACGCTCTATGTGATGTGTGGTGCAGGCGTGTGCTGGGGGGCATTTTGGATTGCAGATTATTACGCACCGTTGCCAGACCCGATGCGTGTGCAAAGCGTGTTGATCGAGGCGCAAGATCACACACCATTACGCGCTTTTGCTGATCCAAATGGGGTTTGGCGTTACCCCGTTACCCTTGAAGAAGTATCGCCATTGTATGTTCAAGCGTTGTTGGAGTACGAAGATCGTTGGTTTTACCAACACCTTGGCGTTAATCCGCTGGCTTTGCTTCGAGCGGTGTGGCAATGGTTGCGTCATGGACGGGTGATTTCGGGTGGTTCAACCTTGACCATGCAGGTAGCACGAATTTTAGA
>CAZTUZ010000321.1:0-2183 GCA_964617055.1 uncultured Thiothrix sp. | reverse complement strand
TTCTGGCTTTGCTCAAATGCCGCCATTATGTGGCGATTGTGTTGAGTGCTGTAATTTGCTCTTCCAGTGCCTAATACATCTGCTGTGAAGCCCACCGGACGAATGGTAGCGGTAAAACCCACGCCATTTTTGACTTCGCCGGATTCGCGCAATTTGTCCATGTCCAGAATACTGGTATCGGTAAAATCGTCCAGTGCGTGAACTTTGCCCGTTCCGGTCATGTAATCCGCCTGTTGGTCGATCAGCGATTCTTTGAGGAATGCCAGATAACGTTCTTTTTGCATCAGGAATAGCACAAGCAATCCGTGACTAACCTCAAAAATGAATGACACCAACAAAGCAACCATCACCACGCCCGTGCTAATCGTGACTTTGAAAACATCGCGTGCAAATTTGTAGACGGGTTTAAAACCATCTTCTTTCATTTCGCTGGCTGCCTTGGTTTTGGCTTCAATCGCGGCATTACTGGCTTGCACTTGTGCAGTATTGGCGGATTGCATCGAAGTTTTGAGACTATCCACAGTCGCTTGTGTGCCGTTGCAGTGCTTTTCTTTGCCTTCGGCTAATCGCGCCCGACATTGGGATAATTTCGCCTCAGCCTTCGCTAATTGCGCCACCAACTCACCATTAGCACCAACACTGACCGACGTACCCATGACCGCTTGAAACGTTTTGGAAGACTCAGCGGACGTATGGGCAATGTGTTGCTGTTGACCGCTGGAACTGATGGCTTCGTAAATCATTCCCGCAAACATCAGGAACGCAACAATGGCGTAAATACTGCCTTTTTTCAGGTCATACAAGGCAAGGTGATGGTAGGCAATGGATTTAATGTAAGCCATCGCTAGGGGCAATGTTATGCCCAATGCCGCAAATATGGGCAAGGCGAAAACTTCCGTTAGATTCTTCACCAACCAAGTGTAAAAGCCCCACAATTCATTAACGTATAAACCCCAAATGAACACGAAGTACACCAACAGCGTGCCAATGAAGGCGAAGTTTTCCGCCAAATGGGTTTTACGGATTTCCGCTTGCACCCGCTGGATTTTTTCGTGGGTACTTTCGATATGTTTATGCAGTTTGTAAGCGGTTGCCACGTCACTGGATGGAGGCATAGCGTTGTTTTCAGCAGTGTCCATGCCTCACCTCACAGCAGTTGAATTAAGCCAAGGTTGCCGAACGCGCATACCATCGCGTACCAATGCCAATCCTCTGGCAATGCCGCCACCAACAACGTGAAAAACGCACTGGCGAACGTCCAACCCACCGCTGGAATAGCTGCCCATGCGTCATACTGCCAATACTGGTAAGTGGTGTAAGCAATAAACAAGGTCATGCCTGCATTGATAGCAAACGCTGTGACCACAAAAACTAACTGGAAGTCGATCTTAGCGAACATCGCCGCCAATAATTCGCGTGCGGTTGCAGGTTGGTGAACAGGCAGATTCGCGTTAGAATGATTTTTCATTTTCAGCCCTTTGATTAGATGGAAGTGAACCGCCTGTAACTAAGGACAAGTTAGCTACAGGCTTTTTTTTGGAAGTGAATCACTTAACTTCCAGCATTTCCCCTTAAGCTGCTGCTTTCATGGCTGGCTCTGAGCCGTTGCGTTTGCTGATGATATTTTGATGTTTGCGGTTGAGCTTCTCGAATGCCGCGCCATCGTGCGCCAATACGTCGTAATAAATCGGGGCGGTGGTCAATGTGTGTGGCTGCATGTTGGGTGTGAGTTCCACCACCGTGTGGACGTTGGCATACATGCGTTTCCCACCATCCTTTGAATCAGCCAAGCGGTGAATAATTTCCACTTTGGCGGATTTCCCCAATAACACGCGCAATTCCTGACCTTCCACCAATGGCTTGCCCGCGTTCAGCGACAGGATGCGGGAATACAATTTGCTGTCAGGGTTGTAGCTCAGGCTGCATTCTTCCACTACGGTATGCACTTCACCGCTGTTTTTATCCAGAATTTCCCAACCAAGCCCGACGTATTCGAGTACCTTGGTTTCTTCGGTATCGCCATTTTTCACGGTGCGGGTGTGTTCGCCCAAAAATGCCAGTGATACCAATGCAGCAGCAAACGTGCCGGATGGTGCAAGGCTGAAAGCAGAACGTTCAACGATCTGGAATACACGGTTGTTGGTTTTTTCGGTTTGGTTAGTCATGTTTTAGTACCTCAGTTA
>CAZTUZ010000320.1:0-2207 GCA_964617055.1 uncultured Thiothrix sp. | reverse complement strand
TCACCCTCAACTACATGGAAGGCAAAGAAGTCGGCAGCAACGGTAAACTGAACATCGTCCCCGGCTTTGAAACCTACCTTGGCAACTACCGTGTCATCAAACGCATGATGGCTGACATGGATGTGGATGCGACATTACTGTGTGACCCTACCGAAGTGCTGGATACCCCAGCGGACGGCAAATTCCGTCTGTACGAAGGTGGCACCACCATTGATGAAGTCAAAGACGCGCCCAACGCTTACGACACCCTTTTGCTGCAACCGTGGCAGTTGGAAAAAACCAAGAAGTTCGTACAAAACACTTGGAAACACACCGCGCCTAAAATCAACATCCCAATGGGCTTAGACTGGACTGACGAATTCCTGATGAAGGTTTCTGAAGTCACAGGCAAAGCGATTTCCGACAAATTATTGCTGGAACGCGGTCGCTTGGTTGACATGATGACTGACTCTCACGCTTGGTTGCACGGTAAAAAATTCGGTTTGTACGGCGACGCGGACTTCGTGCTCGGTATGACCAAATTCTTACTGGAAGTGGGTGCAGAACCGATTCATGTGCTGTGTAACCACGCCAACAAACGCTGGAAAAAAGAAGTCGAAGCACTGTTGGCTGCATCCCCTTACGGTAAAAACAGCGAAGTTCACATCGGTAAAGACTTGTGGCACTTCCGTTCACTGATGTTTACCAACAAACCAGACTTCATGATCGGCAACAGCTACGGCAAATTCATCCAACGTGACACCCTGCACAAAGGTAAAGAATTTGAAGTACCGTTAATCCGCATCGGCTTCCCGATCTTCGACCGTCATCACATGCACCGTGACACCACCTTGGGTTACGAAGGTGCGATGTACATGCTGCGCACCTTGGTCAACGCTGTACTGGAACGCTTGGACGAAGAAACACGCGGCATGGGTACAACCGACTACAACTACGACTTGGTTCGCTAAGCGTTATTGGTCGAGTAACCCACCCCAACCCCTCCCTGTTCAGGGAGGGAGCTTTTAGGAGAAACCTGATGCCTAGCGTGATGATCCGGCGGAATGATAGCGGTAACTTGCTGTTTTACGTCGCCAAAAAAGACATGGAAGAAACCATTGCCACGGTCGAAAAAGACACTGCCGAGGAATGGGGTGGCGAAGTGGAACTGACCGACGGTTCACGTTGGTATATTGACCCGATTAGCCCACCGCCCGCGTTTCCGACCACTTTGCGCTTTAAACGCGCTGATTGACACTCGCAAAATCCACGAAGGAGATTAGTTATGGCACTGAAAATCAACCGCGACATTTGCACCTCTTGCGGCGACTGCGAACCGAAATGCCCCACCAAATCCATTAAACCCTTCAAAGGCGCGTACAAGATTGTCGAAGAAACCTGCTCCGAATGCGAAGGTGAGTTCGACGAGCCACAGTGCATGAAAGTGTGCATGGAAGACGGCTGCATCGAATACGTTTAAGGGACAATCCCCCTCACTCCAACCTCTCTCCCCGCATGGGAGAGAGGAAAAAACCACAAGGAGAGCCGATTATGAGCAACATCCCGACTCCCCAAGCCTACACCGACGGCGATATGCCGGATTCCATCCGCGTCGCGTGCGCTTCCAATAGCGGTGAATTATTGAATGGTCACTTTGGTTCTTGCGAACGCTTTTTGGTCTACCAAGTATCCCAAAGCGAATACCGCTTGATTGACGTGCGGGAAGTGGGCGACGACGAAGCCGAAGAAGACAAGAACGCTTACCGCGCTAGCCTGATCTTGGATTGCCAAGTGCTGTTTATTGCCTCTGTCGGTGGCCCCGCCGCTGCCAAAATCGTCAAAAAAGGCATTCACCCGATTAAACAACCCACGGTTGTCCCCACCAGCGAATTGTTGCTGAAACTGCAAACTGCCCTGCAAGCCCCACCACCGTGGTTGGGCAAAGTCATGGGCAAAGATGCCACCACCCGCGCCCGTTTCAGCGGCGACGACGATGATGACGAGCGATTGGCAGCCGAAGGTTAAACAAAAGGATACGCACCATGATAACCACCGAACGATTGGAAGCCATTGTGAATGCCGTGCAACAACACGGTTTAGCCGACACACAATTGACCTATTTGCGCGGCGAATTTCCAGACTTACATTTTACTTGGTGCATGGATGACGATGTGTGCGGCCCTAACCCTGCCGCTAAGGGTAACGGCTTTAACGTTTACTTGGTGGAC
>CAZTUZ010000319.1:0-2307 GCA_964617055.1 uncultured Thiothrix sp. | reverse complement strand
CCTTTGGAGAGAATGTCAGTGGCGAGTGCATTGCGGTGTATTCGTCCCGTTCTCGTTGAATTAGGAATCCCCTTTCTCTAGGGTGGGGAGGAAGTCAAGGCAACATTCAGTCAGTGTTATGCTGGATTGATTTATAAAGCAAACCATCCATTTCAGTGATGTTTCGCTTTCCAACCGTCTATCGGGGCTACCATGATAACAACAAAAGCAAAAAGCCGGACATTTTCCTTGTTAGCGGCGCAATCATTTTTCCTGAGTGTTGGTATGGCCAGCGCATTGGGGTTGCCTGTGGAAAGTCAGGCGGTGGGCAACACGGTTCAGGACGTACACGTTCAAGAACCAGCAGCAATGCAAGAAGCTCCACCGCCTTGGAATGCGGCATCGGAATCCCTGCCAACCCCACAAACAACGTCGAATGCAGTGTCGACTATGGCTAATAATACGGCTAGTGTCTCTGGTTCTTCAGTGGAAAATTGGTATCGCAACCGTCGTAAAAGCGAAGTCAGTGTTGAGGATGAAATGGCGCGGTTACAAGCGGCTGCTAAGGCAGGTGATGCTAATGCGCAATATCGGCTAGCTATGCTGTACCGTAATGGCGATAGTTCTGCTAAGAAAATTAAAGAGTCACTTGAATGGCAACGCAAGGCCGCAGAAGCAGGGAATGTCGAAGCGCAATACGGTTTAGGGATTCTGTATGCGAATGGGCAATACGTTAAACAAGACAATAAAAAAGCGGTAGATTGGTTGCAAAAAGCTGCTGCACAAGGTCACGTTAATGCCAAACTGGTATTAGCTTCTACAAATAATACGCCTACTCCAGCCCCCGCTCAGGTTCAAGAATCAACTCCAGTTCAGGCTCAAGCTCAAGAATCCACCCCGACTTTAGTTCAGACTCAAGAACCCGAACGAACTCCGCCAACGACCGTTGCAGCTAGTACTGTAGAACAAGCGGCAGAAGTTGTGCCTGCATCGTTACAAGTTTCCACACCCTCAGACGGTGCAGGGCAAAATGCGGCATCAGACACATCTGCCTCGCTGGATATGACAGGTATCGAGCCAGAAGTGGTAAAACAGTCGGCCGAAGCAGGCGACAAGCACGCGCAATTAATGCTAGGAACAATGTACGAAGATGGTTTAGGTGGTTTGCCCAGCGATTTGCGTGAGGCAGCATACTGGTATGAACAAGCAGCACGTCAGGGGTATACAAAAGCGCAATACAACCTTGGCTTATTGTACGAAGATGGGCGTGGCGTGAGCCAAAACTACGAACAAGCAGCTTATTGGTATGAAAAAGCTGCCAAGTCCGGTTTTATCGAAGCACAAAACAACCTTGGTGTACTTTATGTCTTGGGTAATGGTGTTAAACAAGACAAGAAAAAAGCTGCCAAACTGTTCACCCTAGCAGCCGAAAAAGGTAATGCCGATGCACAGCGCAATCTTTCGATGCTATCGGGAAATTAACGCGCACTCGACACTATTAGGGGGCAATGCCCCCTTTCTTTTGGTCAAATAGTTCGGTTTTTACGAAATAATATCGCGTTAATTTCGACTTTTTCTTAGTGTTTGTGTGGCGTATAGTTTCACTCATGGATTAAAACACAGGCGGAGAAACGACATGAAACTATCTACCCAAGGTCAACATGCCATCATGGCGATGCTGACGCTGGCAGTCAACGATGACGAGCGCACCGTGCGTCTGAGTGACATTGCAGGGCAACAGGGTATTTCGTTGTCTTATCTGGAACAGGTATTTGCTAAGTTGCGTCAGGAAGGATTGGTTGAGGGCATTCGAGGCCCAGGCGGTGGTTATCGTTTAGCGCGTGCAGCAGATGACATTAGTCTTGCTGAGATTGTGCGAATTGCGGAGTCAGAAGAAGAACAAAATGCCAAACTATTAAAATCGCCACATAAAGATCAGGTTGCTGTACAAAAAATGTGGGATGACCTGAGCTACCGTTTCTACGACTTTTTAAGGGATATTACCTTGGCCAGTTTGGTCGAAGGTCATAATAAGCCACGCAAGGTATTTCAGTTGGGTGAAACGGCAAGTCTGATTGCGCGTATGTTCCCTGCACGTCGTAGTAGCAACATAGGGATGAGCCATCAGGTCGCCATGTAATACCCAATAATAGTATTTAATTGTAAAAATAATATCTCTTCAAAAATAAGTAATAATAAAGCTACTCGGTTAGCATAATAACAAGATCGTGTAGAGCTTTTGCCCTCTATGCTACTGCAAGACTCCTAACGGTAGCATCTCCCCAGCGGGGTTGCCCTAAGCCAGCAACCCTGCATTTTTTTTGTGTT
>CAZTUZ010000318.1:0-2317 GCA_964617055.1 uncultured Thiothrix sp. | reverse complement strand
CCATCGCTGGGCAATAAGGCGACGGACGCACAAGATTTCGTGACTTTGAAGAGAAAGGAATATTATGAGTCAGTTTGACAATGTTAGTGTTGTGAAAACCGCCAATGTGTATTTTGATGGTAAATGCGTGAGCCACACCGTGATTCTGGCGGACGGCACGCGCAAAAGTGTTGGCGTGATTTTGCCATCCACACTGACTTTTAATACGGGTGCGCCGGAAATCATGGAACTGTTGAAAGGTAGCTGCCGCGTGCGTTTAGCGGGCAGTGATACTTGGCAGGAATATGCGGGTGGTCAATCGTTTGATGTGCCTGCTAATTCAGCATTCGACATCGAAACGTTGGAAGATTTGCATTACGTTTGCCATTTTGGTTAAGCCAAACAGCGTATGGCAAACAATGGGGGAGTAGTGTTTGGCTACTCACCCATCATCTGAACGTTTATTCGCCTAAATGAATGGCAGGACGATTCAGCGGCTTGCCGTCCAATTCGACACGGTTATCCAGCAGTTTAACCCGACCTTCAATAAACCATTTCACCACACGCGGGTAAATAATGTGCTCTTGCACTTGTACCCGTTTAGCGAGTGAATCGGGCGTATCGCTAGGCAGTACCGGAATTTTTGCCTGCATAATCACGGGACCCCCATCCAATTCAGGGGTAACAAAATGCACGCTCACACCGTGTTCTTTCGCGCCATCTTCCAAAACGCGCTGATGCGTATGAATCCCTTTGTACAACGGCAATAACGACGGGTGAATATTCAACATTCGTCCCGTGTAATGCCGCACAAACGCAGGGGTGAGAATCCGCATAAAGCCCGCGAGAATTACTAGATCGGGTGCAAACGTATCAATGCACGCTTGCAAAGCCTGATCGAAGGCTTCACGGCTATCAAAATGCTTGTGATCCAGAATTTCTGCCGGAATCCCCGCATTAAAAGCGCGTTGTAAACCGTAAGCATCTGGACGATTACTAATCACCGCAACGATTTGGGCAGCTAACGTGCCCGCATCAATCGCATCCATAACGGCTTGCAAATTACTGCCGCTGCCAGAAATTAGCACCACCAAACGCGGCAGTGCTGTGGAGGTATCATTCGCCATATTGCACAAATGGGGTGTCAGAGTCAGAGCTTGCCATTTGTCCGATTTGCCATGCAGGAACATTTTCTAAGCGGCAAGCGGTGATAATGTCTTGCGCTTGATCCGCAGGAGCGACCAACACCATGCCAATACCGCAGTTGAAGGTGCGCAGCATTTCTTCATCCGATACGCGACCTTGTTGTTGCAGCCAGTTGAAGATGTCAGGGCGTTTCCAGCTTGCTAAATCGACTTTTGCCATCGTGCGAGCGGGTAAAACACGCGGTAAGTTTTCGGTGATACCGCCGCCTGTAATGTGAGCCAGTGCGTGAATCTCAAATTGTTTCAATAAGTTCAGCAGCAATTTCACATAAATACGGGTCGGTTCTAATAAAGCTTTGCCGAGCGTGGTGTCGCCAAACGGTTGGTTTAAATCCGCTCCGCTGACTTCAATGATTTTACGAATCAAAGAGTAACCATTGGAATGTGCGCCGCTTGAACCCAAACCAATCAGCACGTCATTGCGGTGCACGCGGGAATGGTCAATGATTTTATCGCGTTCCACCACGCCAACGCAGAAACCAGCGAGGTCAAAATCACCTTCGCTGTACATGCCTGGCATTTCTGCTGTTTCACCGCCTGCTAATGCCGCACCTGCTTGTAAGCAGCCTTCCGCAATGCCTTTAATGACTTGTTCAGCAACATTGACTTCCAGTTTGCCTGTCGCGTAGTAGTCTAAAAAGAACAAAGGTTCTGCACCACTGACCACAATGTCATTCACGCACATTGCCACAAGGTCAATACCAATGCTGTCGTAAATGCCTGTGTCGATAGCCAGTTTCAGCTTAGTACCGACACCATCTGTACCCGATACCAAAATCGGTTGCTTGTAGTGGGGCGGAATCGCCATCAAAGCCCCAAAGCCACCAATGCCACCGAGCATTTCAGGGCGTTTGGTACGTTGGGCAATCGGTTTAATGCGCTCAACTAAGTTGTTACCAGCATCAATGTCAACACCAGCATCACGATAGGTCAGGGAAGGTTTATTTGAATCCATAGTCGGTTGTCTGTCTCTTAATGGGGCAGCAAAGCGGCGATTCTATCACACCCGTCTATCAGCATACAGACACGAAAAGCGATGAAATCTGTAAAAAGTACTGGCGTTACGCGAAAAAGTTCGGTAATATTTGCGTCCTTCGGAGAGCTGGCTGAGCGGTCGAAAGCGGCGGTCTTGA
>CAZTUZ010000317.1:0-2342 GCA_964617055.1 uncultured Thiothrix sp. | reverse complement strand
GGATTCTATTTGGTTGTAGTGTCGTTTGTAGGTCGGACATTAGTCCGACTTCTTCTGTTATTGTCGGGCTAAAGCCCGACCTACAATACCTTCATTGTTTACGATTGCCATCCGTAGGTCGGACTTTAGTCCGACTTCTACCGGAATTTTGAAAAATTTCTGTTTCACTTCTTCTTCCTGAAAGAGTTCGTCAATCCTTTGAAAAATTTTTCTACTACCCCCCGCTCCCGACGCTGCTACGGCCTGCCGTGTCGCCCGCGCCACGTCTGTCCGCATCTGCATCGTCCGCTCTTGCCTGTTTTGCGGATCTGCCGCCTTGACCTGCCCTTAGCTCATGACCTAAGAGCAAACGGAAACCAACGACGTCGTAACGGACATCAGGCCCAAGCCTGAAACGACAGGCAGAACGGCAGTGCCTGCCGTAATGGAGCAACGAGCCACCACGGACGACGCGCTGAACGCCCGCTTGGTCGCCTCCGGCGACACCCGCCGGGTCTGTAACTGGCGAGGCTGGTAATTTTTCTTGCCACACATCCTGACACCATTCCCACACATTGCCGTGCATCTCATACAAACCCCACGGGTTGGCGGGGAGGGATTTGACCGAGACAGTCTTCTCTCTATGTAGACCTTTTTTACCACCTGCGTAGGGGTAATTTCCGTTGTAATTCACTTGTTCTGGGGTAATGTTATTACCGAACGAAAACGGCGTAGTTGTACCAGCACGGCAAGCGTATTCCCATTGCGCTTCAGTGGGAAGTTTGGCGTATAAACTGGGAATCAGAACATTGAGTTGTTTGAGGAAGTCTTGAACATCGTGCCAACTGACTCGCTCAACAGGATTATTAGGGTTATCGCTGAAATGGCTGGGGTTGTTGCCCATCACCGCTTGCCACAAGGCTTGAGTTACTGTGGTATCCGCCAGCCAAAAACCGTGTGTCAGGGTAACTTGGTGTTGCACTTCGTTATCACCACGTCCCGGTTCGGATTCAGGTGAACCCATCAGGAATGTGCCGGGTTCGATCCAGCGGAAAGCATGACGCACGTCTTTGTAAGTAAATGCCTGCCATAAACCATAGCGGTCTTCACCCCAATCGGAAGCCCAAGAGTAAGGAAAAACAGGCGGAGAAAGGTGGTTACAGTAGGTCATAGCCTTTATTCTTTCGACAAATTAAAACGGTCATACGATGGACGTTCACGGGGCATCCAACCCATTACTAGCGCACCGCTGACCTTGCTTTTTGCTTGCGGTTGTCTGCAAAACTGGATGACGATCTGGTCATTCACACCCGTTCCAACGGTGTATTGAGCTAAGAGCAAACGGAAACCAACGTTGTTGTTACGGTTATCAGGCTCATTCCTGTTACGACAGGCAGAACGGCAGTTCCTGCCGTTATTGTTCCACGAGCCACCACGGACGACGCGCTTAACGCCTGCTTTCGATCTGTCACCCAGCAAGATTATAGCGATATAGGCGGATGGCGACGCAAATTTTCCTGTCGCCATGCAAGGCTATCCGTGCCAACAGTGATAGCATGGACTGCGGCATGGGCAAGCTGTAGCTGGTTAGCGTCAATCATGCCATTCAAGTAAAGCTGTTCCCAATATTGCCGCCGTTGCTGGTAGCGGCGTTTGCGCCGTCGGCTGAGGCGGATTGTGCCTTGTAAGATGCGAAAACCACAGTAAGTCACGCCTTGTTTGCTGGGCTGGATTTGCACATTGGCCTTGATCTGCAAACCGCGTTCTTGCTGCAACCAATGCCTGACCGTTTGTAAAGTCATCTCTACTACTTCACGGCTATCACACCACCAGAGAATGTCATCCATGTAACGAATGTTTGCCCGTACTGCTGCTTTGTGAACTCCCATATTCGGGCGACAAGCGTAACTGCTAGGCATCATGGCACGTTCCAACACGCCACCTGCGAGG
Organism: uncultured Thiothrix sp.; assembly: GCA_964617055.1. Taxonomy (GTDB): domain Bacteria; phylum Pseudomonadota; class Gammaproteobacteria; order Thiotrichales; family Thiotrichaceae; genus Thiothrix. The sequence continues at coordinate 413 of CAZTUZ010000317.1, read as the reverse complement.
TTCATCAGAGCGTGATGGAAAATGCGGTCTTCAAAACAAGCAGCATGAATCAAGCGTTTTTTAGGGTCGTGAATCTGGAAAGCACGGAACTTGCCATAAGGTAAACGGGCATCCCGAATATCTGTACCAAGGCGATTGAGGTTGTTATCGAATGCCTGCACAAAAGCCCGCACATCACCGCGATAGCGTTTGCCTTTAGCAGCTTTATGAAACGCTTCGATAAGGTTTTTGCGTTCAGCAATGGCTTCAAGCGTAATCAGCGTGCGTTTCATTGGCAGGCAACAGAAGCGTTTGCAGGTATTCGATGAAAGCAACACCGTATTTATCAGCACGGGTCTGACCGATACCCTCCACATCCATCAAGGCGGTCTTGCTATTGATGCGGCGTTGCACAATGGCTGCAAGTTGTTCAT
>CAZTUZ010000316.1:0-2369 GCA_964617055.1 uncultured Thiothrix sp. | reverse complement strand
TTATTATGGCTACTTGGTAGCAGTATGGTGTGGTAGTCCAGCCCTGATTATTTTGGTTATTTGGACGATTGCAGCCACGCCAATCATCACGCACATGACACTGGCGCACCTACCTGCTGAGTTACAAGCGCAATCAGCGGATCAAATCAGCTTGCTCACCAACCAAATTCATAATTTGGCAGCACAAGGCACAGGTACGGCAGCAGACCCCGCCCTGAAAGTCGCTGCTGAAGAATATTCACGCTTACAAACCATCAGCAATATGGCGAAAACCGTGGTGGTTTTAGCTTTGGCGATTGGTTGTGCGGTTTTAGGCATGAGGTTTGTACAACCCAAAACCCGTGCGCGTAATCAGGTAGAACGGGTGATTCAATACTTGATGATTGCATGTGCCTCGATTGCTATTCTCACCACTGTCGGCATTATTCTGTCGGTATTGTTTGAATCCGCACGTTTCTTTGGCACTGTGCCTGCAACAGATTTTCTCTTCGGTACACATTGGAGTCCGCAAACAGCATTACGGGCTGATCAAGTCGGCGGTTCTGGCTCGTTTGGGGCAATCCCATTATTTATCGGCACATTACTGATTTCCTTTATTGCTTTGATCATCGCTGTACCATTGGGTTTAATGTCAGCAATCTACTTATCCGAATACGCCACCGCAAAAGTACGGGCTTATGTGAAACCAGCACTAGAAATTTTGGCGGGTATTCCAACCGTTGTGTACGGCTTCTTTGCAGCTTTGACGGTTGCACCATTTATTCGCGATGTTGGTCAGTCAATGGGCTTAACCGTTGCATCCGAAAGTGCTTTAGCAGCGGGCTTGGTGATGGGCGTAATGATTATCCCATTCATGTCTTCGTTGTCTGATGATGTAATTAATGCTGTACCACAAGCAATGCGTGATGGCTCTTACGGCATGGGTGCAACCAAATCCGAAACCATTAAACAAGTGGTGTTACCTGCGGCATTACCAGGGATTGTCGGTGCGTTCTTGTTAGCAGCATCACGCGCGATTGGTGAAACCATGATCGTGGTCATGGCGGCAGGCTTGTCTGCAAATTTAACCATCAACCCACTGGAAGCGGTTACGACCGTTACCGTACAAATTGTCACCTTGTTGACGGGCGACCAAGAATTTGACAGTGCGAAAACCTTAGCCGCCTTTGCTTTGGGTTTAACTTTGTTCATTGTCACGCTGATTCTGAACATTGTGGCACTGCATATCGTGCGTAAATACCGTGAACAATACGATTAAGCGAGAGCCTGTATGAGCAATGCTATGACCAATACTGAGAAAGTCCGTGCTAGTTTGGGCAAACGCTACGCACGCGAAAAACGCTTCCGTGCTTATGGAATCGCCTCCATAACTTTAAGCATCTTGTTCCTTGGCTTGTTAATGTTCAACATTTTCAGCAAGGGTTTGCCTGCTTTCACCAGCACTTACGTCAAGTTAGATGTATTACTGGATGCGCAGACCTTAGGTGTTACGGCAGAATCCACACCGGAACAATTGCGTACCGCAAACTACGCAGGCGTGATTAACAACAGCTTGCAAGCACTGATTCCCAATGTGGAAGACCGCAAGCAGAAAAAAGCGTTGAAGTCGTTAGTCAGCGGCGACGCGCCTTATGACCTACAACGCCTCGTTTTGGCCGATCCGAAATTGATTGGTACTAATCAATCAGTGTGGGTCTTGGCTGACGATGAAATCGACATGTATCACAAAGGGTATGTTGACCGTAATGCACCCGAAGCTGATCGCCGTATTAAAGATTTCCAACTCGCGTGGCTGGATAAGTTAGAAGCCGATGGGCGTTTAGAAAGCAAGCTGAATACCATTTTCTTCAGTCGTGGTGATTCACGCGAACCCGAACAAGCAGGCATCTTAAGCGCGTTAATGGGTTCGATTTATACCATGACGTTGACCTTGCTGTTCTCGTTCCCGATTGGTGTAATGGCAGCAATTTATTTGGAGGAGTTTGCTCCGAAAAATAATTTCTGGGTCGACTTTATTGAGGTGAATATCAATAACCTTGCCGCTGTACCGTCGAGTATCTTCGGTTTATTGGGTTTGGCAATTTTCATTCAAATCTTTGGAATGCCGCGCTCTTCACCACTGGTTGGCAGCTTTGTTTTAACTTTACTGATTTTGCCGACCATTATTATTGCCAGCCGTGCAGCGTTGAAATCTGTACCCCCATCCATTCGGGAAGCCGCTTTAGGTTTAGGTGCGTCCAAAACCCAAGCGGTATTTCATCACGTTGTACCGTTAGCTATGCCAGGCATTTTAACAGGTACAATCATTGGTATGGCACATGCAGTTGGTGAATCTGCACCTTTGTTGATGGTAGGGATGGTAGCGTTAA
>CAZTUZ010000315.1:846-2406 GCA_964617055.1 uncultured Thiothrix sp. | reverse complement strand
GGTTCGCGCATGATGAGTAACATGATAATGGCCAAAAGTGTGAACGATAAACCTAAGTGATTGAGGCGTGAATCACGCCATTTGTGCCATTTGCCTTCTTGTAACCATGCACCACTGATAAAACCTAATAGAAATGTGTTTAGGTGCATGAGTGGGTTGTAGTAAATGAAATCGTGCAGTGTAGAAAACGGTTGGTAGGCATGGCTATTGAGAAGTAGGGTATGGAGGATTTGTGTTCCTAGCCACAGCCCTAGTGTTACAGCAGCCAGTTGATGCAAATGATGACGTTTGGTTAGTAACACCAACAATGGGAAGAAAAGGTAAAAAAATGCTTCAACCGATAATGACCAACCAGGCGCGTTTAGTGACAGCGGGTAACTTGGAATCCAAGCTTGCAACATGGAGACGCTAAGGAAAACCGTCCAAGGGTCTTTACCTGCACCGCTGAATTTTGCCGCAATCATCAATAACAGTGCCAATAAATACACTGGGTAAATCCGTGCGATGCGTGCCAACCAATAACGTTTGGCGTTTAGGGGAATGTGGGTGTCGGGAGCGTGATAGGCGATAGCCATGATAAAGCCGGATAGCACATAAAAGTAACTAACAGCAATCGGTCCTGCATTCAGAACGGGGCTGATCAGTGGTAGATTTGCGGGGAAAACGTGGCTACCGTAGTGAAAAAACACAACCGTAAGCGCGGCAATAAAACGGGTAAAAGTTAGTTGTTCAATTCTCACACGCTTACCAATATCTGTTGTTGTGACGTATTATTTAATAGGCATTTTTATCATGTAATGCTTTGAAGGCTGTTACGAAGATAATCTTCATATCCAAACCTAAGCTCCAGCCGCGAATGTATTCCATATCCAATTCCACCCGCTTTTGCATTTTGAACAAGGTATCGGTTTCACCGCGCCAGCCGTTGACTTGTGCCCAACCCGTAATACCAGGTTTCATAAGGTGGCGTAACATATAACCAGGGATCAAACGGCGATATTCTTCATTATGAGCGACAGCATGAGGGCGTGGGCCAACAATGGACATGTGACCTTGCAATACATTGAGGAATTGGGGGAGTTCGTCCAGTGATGTTTTGCGCAAGAATGCACCGACACGGGTAATGCGGCTGTCATTACGGGTCGCTTGTTTAATGTGTGAGCCGTTTTCACACACACTCATGGTTCGGAATTTGAGTACTTGAAATTTCTCTCCGCGTAGACCATGCCGCGTTTGCTTGAATAGAATCGGCCCTGGTGAGCTGAGTTTGACCGCAGCAGCTATCAACAACATGAGTGGCGAGATTAAAAGCAAGATCAACGAGCCAAGAACTAGGTCTTCTAGGCGTTTGATGCAGGCGTTGGGAAAGGTGAGCGGGGCATCATAAATGCTCAATACAGGGGTATCGGCAATTTCCATGTAAGGGCTGTGTAGTAGTGAGTTAGTGAACTGGTCAGGAATAAGGCGGATAGGGGTAATGGTATCAACAAGTTCTTTGATTAATTGTAAAGATTCTTGGTGATGATCTGCTTCGGGTGCTAGATAAATTTGATCCCACGC
>CAZTUZ010000315.1:0-836 GCA_964617055.1 uncultured Thiothrix sp. | reverse complement strand
ATCCATCATTGCAGTTTTATCACCTAAGTGTGCAAATTGTTGTGGGAGCGTGATGGAGTCCCGTTCTGTCCCTAATGTGTAAAACCCTGCGATTTGGAAGCCTGAATCTGGTTGTTGTTCCACGGACTGCGCGAACTGCACACCGTGTTGGGTAATGCCTGCAATAGCAATGGTACGATTGTTAAAGCCGATGCGTTTGAGATTGGCCTGTAATGAACGCAAAGCATAACGACTGGAAAACAACAAAATAGGAGTCAGAACAAGCCAACCAATCAGTACGACACGCGAAAATTGTTCAGAGGTTTTGACTGCAAAAATGATGAAAATAAGCAGTAGGAACGTTGCTAACCAAGTGACGACTAGGCGAAAAACTTCGTCACGCAGGAATGGGCGACCGCTCCATGAAACATAGATACCCGTAAACTGACCAATTAAACCAAACAGAACAGAAGCACCTAAACCGGCGGTTAAATAACCTTCCATGTTATAGGTGTGTGAGTAAACCGATGCCAAGATCAAAATACCCAAAATAATCACGGTATCGGTGCTGCGGTAGATCAGTTCCGAACTCAATCTGTTGCCTACCTTCATGTTTTCCATTCAACCATTATCCTCTTCCGGTAGCCGCGCCAAGCTACGCTGGATGTTGTTGTTATAAACGCTTGCTTTACTTAGTCAGACACTACTGACGTGCAGTGATGTAAAAAAACAACATCGTCCGTATGACACCGTAAAGTGGAAGATAAACAGTCCATATTTATCATCCCATTGTTTATAAAGATAATTATTAAAAGAATAGCAGTGTTGAGACACTCATACTGCTAAGGTTGTCCGTT
>CAZTUZ010000314.1:0-2406 GCA_964617055.1 uncultured Thiothrix sp. | reverse complement strand
GATTGGTATCACATTGCCTTGTGTGTTTATCATTACCGTGAAGGTAATTACTTAACAGCAATGCAAGAAGCACAACGTATTAAACTAAAACATTTATGGTCACCCATGATTCGCGCTGCTCTTTATCAGCACGGTGGCTGGCAGGATAAAAGCAAACAAGAATATCAACACCTTGAACATGACTATCCATCATTCAAACAAGATAGTTATAAACTATTGCATGGTTTTCACGAAAAAGCAGGGGGAGTCATAAAACAACTCTGGTCGTCTGCTTTTAGTAAACACGAATAAATCATGCAAAGGCTTGATTTACATCAATGGGCAATCTTCAGCATCGGCATCGCCTTGTAAAGCGGCTCGCACTACATTTTCTGTGAGATTACTCGCGCACAATTCAATAAAGCGATACGCATAACCGCGCAAATAATGCCCGCGCCGTACCGCAATTAAAGTGGTATTGGCGGAAAATAAACGGCTGCAATCCAATAAACGCAAGCCAATATCGCGTTGGGGATTAAATGCTACAGAAGCCACAATACCAATGCCTAAACCCAATTCGACGTAAGTCTTAATCACGTCGGAATCTAAAGCTGACATAACAATATCGGGTGTGACACCTGCTTTGCTGAAAGCTTCATCAAGGCGAGCGCGTCCAGTGATGCCTTTGTAATAGGTAATAATCGGGTAAGCAGCAATGTCTTCTAACCGCACAAATGGCTTACTTTCTAAAGGATGATCTTGTGGCACAATCACCGAATGCGTCCACGAGTGAAACGGAAACCGCGCTAGATTCGCATTACTCGCCAAGGCTTCGGTAGCAATCCCAATATCGGCGTGACCGTCTTGCAGCATGGCGGTGATTTCGGTTGGCGCGGCTTGATGCAGCACCAAATGCACTTTGGGAAACTGCTTTTTAAATTCCGTTACGACACGCGGTAACACATACCGCGCTTGCGTGTGCGTGGTGGCAATTGTTAATGAACCTTCTTCACTATTACTGAATTGCTCGGCTAATTGCTTGATATTTTTCGCATCCAACAACATACGCTCGACAATACCTAATAATTCACGCCCTGGTTCGGTCAAGCCCAGAAAGCGTTTACCTTTACGCACAAACAATTCAATGCCGAGTTCGTCTTCTAAATCCTTGATGTGTTTACTCACGCCCGATTGCGAGGTAAACAGTGCGTTGGCCACTTCGGTTAAGTTGTAATTGTGTTTTACCGTCTCGCGGATAATGCGTAACTGTTGGAAATTCATGTTCTCATACCTCTCTTTGTATAAACCATGTGGTTTTACTTGCCTAGCAGAAAAACCATCGTAACAGAAGTAAGACATAAACTGGCTGAAAATAAAAATGCCAAAGTAGGCTTGTTACTTTGGCATTCAATGATCGTAATCATGAGAGAAAAATACGATTATTAGCGTAATTAAGCGGACACAGCAGTAGGTTCAAGTGGCGGTGTATTTTCTGTGGGAGCAATTTTCTTACGACCAAAGGAAATACGATTCCATACCCGTTCATGAGCATAATACAAAAAGATTTTGGTAATAACTTCGGTAACACCAATCGATAATGCTGTGCCGATACTACCCGTAAAAAGCCACGACCAGAAAATAGTATCGGCTGTTCCTGTTGCACGCCAAGAAGCAGCTTTAACCAAACTACGCAACGGTGTTTCGCCCGTGACATAAACCACTTCCGGTTGCTTAATCAAACGATCTAGAATCATACGAATACTCCCTGAACAGACTGAGTTGAGCCAACGCTAAGCCATCACTGGCTTCTCTCATGCTTTTTACGCTTAAATCTAATGACGTGGAACAGTCTATCAGCAACTTACTAATGAAAATAAATAATAAAAAGTAAAATGCTTATGAAGATTTGTGATAAAGACGAATAGAAACGGTAAGTAAGGCTCAACGAACAATGCCAATATCAACAATGATATTGGCATCACAGGCACTAATAGAATCCTAAAGACAATGTGTTACAGCGGCCAAAACCAAAGAATAGCCGGAATCGTAGCACACCCAGCCAGAATGTTCATAGGAATACCAATTTTCAAATAATCCACTAAACGATAACCACCAGGCCCGTAAACCATGAGATTAGTTTGATAGCCAATCGGTGTCATGAAACTAGCCGAAGCTGCGAACATAATTGCAATCGCAAACGGCATGACATCCACACCCATGTTGTGCGCAATGGAACTACAAATAGGGAACATTAAAACCGCTGCGGCATTATTGGTAATGACCTCTGTAAACATGGAAGTCAGTGCGTACACTAAAATCAGTGCCATAACAGGCGTTAAATGCCCGCCCGACATAATACCTTCCGCAATGAATTTAGCTGCACCCGTAGCTTCTAAAGATTGCCCTAATGCAAAAGATGCCCCCACC
>CAZTUZ010000313.1:0-2407 GCA_964617055.1 uncultured Thiothrix sp. | reverse complement strand
CATAGTAAAAAACCTCCGTTTGAATACCGCCCTGACTTAAAAGGGATTAAGACCATCTGTAACAGATGAGAATCAAGAGATTCCAGGTTTGAATACCGCCCTGACTTAAAAGGGATTAAGACAGGATTTTTATTGCTATTTTAATTATCCCCACAGTTTGAATACCGCCCTGACTTAAAAGGGATTAAGACGGCTACGCCGGCTGCGACTGTCAACGTGAAGTCGTTTGAATACCGCCCTGACTTAAAAGGGATTAAGACCGATCTCCGCCTCTCGATCTTGGGCGTTCGCCCGTTTGAATACCGCCCTGACTTAAAAGGGATTAAGACCGATACACTCCACGATTGTACATGTCAGTGCTGTTTGAATACCGCCCTGACTTAAAAGGGATTAAGACTGATTGCGGTGCGGAACACCGCTGGGATCAAATTCGTTTGAATACCGCCCTGACTTAAAAGGGATTAAGACATATCGCTACAATCACATTTTCTCTGTAGTATGTTGTTTGAATACCGCCCTGACTTAAAAGGGATTAAGACGAAGTTGTTGGTTCCCCATTGTGTCCGAATAGAGTTTGAATACCGCCCTGACTTAAAAGGGATTAAGACGTTCGAGGTTTCTCACCTCAGCCGCTTCCATGTTTGAATACCGCCCTGACTTAAAAGGGATTAAGACCCCGTGCTTGTGGTTTACGCCAACCCATCACGACTGTTTGAATACCGCCCTGACTTAAAAGGGATTAAGACAGATAAAATATCTACTATTCCTACCATTAGTGCTATGGTTTGATTACCGCCCTGACTGGACGGGATTAAGACGTAGGTCGGGCTTCAGCCCGACAACTCAATAAGCGATGTCGGGCTAAAGCCCGACCTACACATTGATAACGGTAACAACGGTATCGAGCTAAAGCCCGACCTCTTGGCAACTGCCTCAGCAGCTTTTTTAGCTATGTTTGATTACCGCCCTGACTGGAATGCGGATTTCGGCAAAACACTAGATACCAATACAGTAGTAATACGAAACATTCATCAGCGACAGCTTCCGCCGAGAAAGCACATTTTTATGTCACGATAGTGCAAGCAGGTGATAATATCCTCGGCACACTTCCCATCAACTTGGTGGCTGAGGTGAATGCACGCGGCGGGCATTATTTCCACTTAACGTTGGAGCTACCAGCCGATACCCGTGGTAAAGAGCTTACTGCCGACGACATGCGCTACTACGGAGCGCGGTTAAAAGGCTGTGCTGCACAACGCCTTCAATTTACGCAATGGTATAACCGATAAGTCAGGAATCAATCCCGAATGCATATTCATATTTGCCTTGTTTCCGCACAATTACTGCCTAACTACATTCCAGTTAGAATCGACCAGCCCAACATGGTCTATTTAGTTAGTACCGCTAAAATGCGCCACAGTTTAACCGTTCGGTTGCAATGCATGTTAGAACAATATGGCATTCAAACAGTCGTGCCTATCCATAATATTCCTGATAGTTGTATCAACGATATTCGCACTTATGCCTTGGACTTATTAACAAAACTCAAACACAATCACCCTAATGCACGCCTCACGCTCAATGTCACAGGCGGTAATAAGCTTATGTCGATTGGCTTGTTGGAGGTCTTTCGGGAAAATGCCGAATTAATTTATACAGACACTGATAACGGGTTTATTGAGCATATTAATATGGGTATACGAACCCCTATTACGCTTCGGCTTTCCGTTCCAGAATACCTTGCGGCCTATGGCGCACTTTACCGACAATCAGCCTCAGATCAAATGGCTTGGCATCAAACAGCACTTGAACGACAACACATTACACACCAATTAACCGATGTTGCAGAAGACCCACGTTCAGCGAATTTAATTACCAGCATGAATGCAATGGCGGTACAAGCTTTATCGCGTGATGGTCAGATTATTGAACGACCTGAGCAACAATTTCATTGGGAACTACGGGGTTTTTGGGAACACTGTGTACAAAAATGGGCAGATGCGAATCTGTTTAAGCGTCTAAATGCCCAAACCATTTACTTTACCCACACAGAAAATACCCGTTATCTAGCGGGTGTTTGGCTAGAGGAATTTGCGTGGCTAATCGCTAAAAACCTTGGACTAAATGATGTGCGCAGTGGAGTTGAAATCGCGTGGGAAAAAAGTCCTGACACATTCAATGAATTAGATGTGCTGATTATGCATAATAACAAAATGCTGGTCATTGAATGCAAAACGCTGCGTATGCAAAACAATCCTAATTTCAAACCTAGTGATATTCTCTATAAAATAGATAGCATCGGAGACAATATCAAAGGACTCTTTGGAAAAGCCATCTTGCTTAGTGCTATGCCGCCCCCCATCGGCATGATTGAACGCGCACGCACACAGAATATCGACATCCTACG
>CAZTUZ010000312.1:0-2437 GCA_964617055.1 uncultured Thiothrix sp. | reverse complement strand
CAAGTTATATTTCAGGTCAAAGTCGTCTAGCCACGGAATGGTGTGCATCCGAATATTCAGCTTGGCTAATTCCGCTTCTAATTCTGCCCGTTTTGCCTCTTGTTCAAGGCTAGGTAGTTGTTGGTCTAACTCGGCTAATTCCGCTAAGACTTCGCGTTTACGCCGCCGTTCTTTACCGCGTAAAGCAATACGCCGCGCTTGTGCACTACGCATCGAACGTACGATGTTAATTTGTGCCGGATTGCCGACTTCACTGACGCCCGCCCGTTGATAGTCAAACGAATCCATGCTGAGTAATTGGCGTTTGACCATATTTGGTAACGCTAAATCCTCAAACAAGTATTCCAAAAATTCTTGTTGCGAGATTTGAAAGATAAAATCGTCTTCGCCGTCACCGTCAGCCGAGGCTTTACCCGAACCTTTACCCGCACCGCCCCCTTGTGGACGCGGCAGTTTATCGCCTGCTACAAATTCTTTATTACCGGGATGCACTATATCGCGCTGTCCGCCTTGCCCGTGCCGAAACACAGGCTCGGAAATATCGCGCTTGGGGATGGTAATACTTTCCCCTTGCTCCATATCGGTAATATTGCGCCGACTTACCGCATCCGACACAGCCTTACGAATCTGATTTTGATAGCGTTTCAAAAAACGTTCGCGGTTGACTAAGCTTTTGTTTTTGCTATTTAAGCGACGGTCTACAATGTAAGTCATACGCTACTCCTTACTTATTGTGATTTACGCACGCGCAAATACCATTCGGCTAGTAAACGCACTTGTTTCTCGGTATAGCCGCGTTTCATCATGCGTTCCACAAAATTATCGTGCTTGCGTTGTTCATCGGCAGAGGATTTTGCACCGTAAGAAATGACGGGTAGTAAATCCTCAGTGCTAGAGAACATTTTCATCTCAATCACACGACGCAATTTTTCGTAACTAGTCCATGATGGATTGCGCCCGTTGTTGTTGGCGCGCGCCCGTAACACAAAGTTGACGATTTCATTGCGAAAATCTTTAGGATTGCTAATGCCTGCTGGTTTTTCGATTTTCTCTAAATCGGCATTTAAGGAGGCACGATTCAGCAATTCGCCGGTTTCAGGGTCGCGGAATTCTTGATCCTGAATCCAGAAATCGGCATAGGTGACATAACGGTCGAATAAGTTTTGCCCGTACTCTGAGTACGATTCAAGGTAAGCGGTTTGAATTTCCTTGCCAATGAAATCAATATAACGTGGTGCAAGGTATTCTTTAATAAAGCGAATATAACGATCTTGAATTTCGCGCGGGAATTGCTCTTTCTCGATTTGCTTTTCCAGCACATACATTAAATGCACGGGATCGGCTGCTACTTCGGTGGCATCGTAATTGAAGACTTTTGACAAAATTTTGAAGGCAAAGCGGGTAGATAAGCCGCTCATACCTTCATCAACCCCAGCAGCGTCTTGGTATTCTTGAATGGTTTTGGCTTTAGGATCAATGTCCTTTAAGTTTTCACCATCGTAAATACGCATTTTGGAGAACAGATTGGAGTTTTCCGGTTCTTTTAAGCGCGATAGCACAATAAATTGAGCTAGCAGTTTTAACGTATCGGGGGCGCAAGAGGCATGTGCTAAAGAACTATGATCTAACAGTTTTTCATAGATTTTGATTTCTTCGGTTACACGCAAGCAATACGGCACTTTAACAATCGACACCCGATCAATAAACGCTTCATTATTGCGATTATTTTTAAAGGTTTGCCATTCGGATTCATTCGAGTGCGCCAAAATAACGCCATTGAATGGAATCGCGCCAATACTTTCAGTACCGTTATAGTTACCTTCTTGCGTCGCGGTTAATAGCGGATGTAGCACCTTAATCGGTGCTTTAAACATCTCGACAAATTCCATTAAGCCTTGGTTAGATAAGCATAAACCGCCTGAAAAGCTATACGCATCTGCATCGTTTTGCGGGAAATCTTCTAACTTCCGAATATCGACTTTACCGACTAAGGCGGAAATATCTTGGTTATTTTCGTCGCCCGGTTCCGTTTTTGAAACCGCAATTTGATTGAGACGAGAGGGATAACGTTTGACTACACGGAATTTCGTAATATCGCCGCCAAATTCGTGTAAACGCTTGACCGCCCACGGTGACATAATGCTTTTCAGGTAACGACGTGGAATGCCATAGTCTTCTTCTAAAATAGCGCCGTCTTCGTCTGGATTAAATAAGCCTAAGGGCGACTCATTCACAGGCGAGCCTTTAATGCAATAAATTGCCTGCTTTTCGATTAAGGCTTTTAAGCGTTCAGCTAAAGAGGATTTACCGCCGCCGACTGGACCTAACAGATATAACACCTGTTTGCTTTCTTCTAAGCCTTGCGCGGCATGGCGAAAGAAAGAAACGATTTGCTCAATCGCGTCTTCCATACCGTAAAATTCGGCAAACGCGGGAT
>CAZTUZ010000311.1:0-2453 GCA_964617055.1 uncultured Thiothrix sp. | reverse complement strand
CGAGATGCGCATTAGTGACTGGAGTTCAGACGTGTGCTCTTCCGATCTGATGTGACAAGAACACCACGCTCTACGGAGTGATTTTCAGGGTATTTTATGCTGTCATTCCTTAAAAACACCTGTCTAAACGCACAAACAGCCTGACAAAGCAGGCTGTTTTTGACAAAAGACACGATTCTACACAGAACAAGACTTAAGAACGAATCGTTAAAACCTCATCAATCAAACCGTAAGCTTGCGCTGCGGCCGCATCCATGAAGTTATCACGATCCGTATCCTGCTCAATGCGCTCAATCGGTTGTCCTGTATGATTAGCCAACACACCATTCAATTCTGCTCGCATCTTCAAAATTTCACGCGCATGAATCTCAATGTCGGATGCTTGACCACGGAAACCACCCAGAGGCTGGTGAATCATGACTCGCGAATGCGGTAAAGCATAACGTTTACCTTTTGCCCCACCCGCCAACAATACCGCGCCCATACTCGCCGCCTGACCAATACATAACGTACTTACGTCTGGTTTAATGAATTGCATGGTATCGTAAATCGCCATCCCAGCAGTGATCACACCACCTGGTGAGTTGATATACAAGTGAATGTCTTTCTCTGGATTTTCCGACTCAAGGAACAACAACTGTGCCACAATGAGGTTGGCCATGTAATCTTCAACTTCACCCACACAGAAAATGACACGTTCGCGCAACATGCGTGAGTAAATGTCAAAAGCACGTTCGCCGCGAGAAGACTGCTCGATAACCATCGGCACGCCAACAGCGCGTGGTTCTATTGGGTTTTTTCCAAACATTACGACCTACCTTTTTTTGACAATTAGGCTTGAGCCTGTTTTTGTGGATTCATCACCGCGTCAAAATCGCGTGTTTCATCGTTGACAGTAGCTTTCTCTAAAACCCAATCAACAATCATTTCTTCCATAACCGCAGCTTCAATGGTTTGCATGGCTTGGCGATTAGTGCGGTAATAATCTTTTAAAGCTTGTGGGTCTTCATAAGTTGCTGCAACATTTTCCAACATCGCATCCACACGCGCTGGATCACGTTGCAGATTATGTTGGCGAATCACCTCACCCACAATCAGACCCAACTTGACACGGCGTTCCGCCTGTGGCGCGAACAGCTCGTCAGGCATATTATTGGCTGAACCGCCCATACTTTGCGAAAACTCTTCACGAATGTAACGGATTTCATCACTTACCAATGCTTTTGGTACGTCAACCGCGTGCAAGTCTGCCAAACCATCCATGACTTGTTGCTTAATTTGCGCCTTGATGGTGTTGCCCAACTCACGCTGCATATTTTTCCGCACTTCTGCACGGAAGGTATCAACTGAGCCATCTTCCACGCCAAATTTTTTGATGAACTCTCCATCAACCACTGGCAATACAGACTCACGAACACGATTCATGGTCAATTTAAACTGTGCTGTTTGGCCTTTGAGATTTTCCGCATGGTAGTTTTCAGGGAAAGCAACATCGACGATTTTTTCTTCGCCCGCTTTCATACCGACCAAGCCTTCTTCAAAGTCTTTCAGCATACGACCCGCGCCCAGCTCAACGCTATAATCTTGAGCTGAACCGCCTTCAAATGCTTCACCATTCAATGTGCCAGCAAAATCGACGCTCACCATATCGCCGACTTGTGCAGCACGGTCAGTATCTTGCCATTCTTGGTTCTGCTTACGAATGATTTCGATCATTTTGTCCAAATCAGCGTCGGTGACTTCTGCGACAGGACGAGCGATTGTCAGGGTTTCAACGCCTGCAATAATGATTTCTGGATACACTTGGAAAGTAGCGACGTACTCGAGGTCTTGACCTGCTTCCATTGTTTTCAGATCAATGTCAGGCAAACCCGCAACACGCAAGTTTTCTTGACCCGCAGCCTGTTGGAAAGTTTTGCCCAATAAACTTTCCACAACTTCATAACGCACGGACTCACCGTAACGCTTTTTCACCACAGTGAATGGAACTTTGCCGGGGCGGAAACCATCAATGCGCACACGACCAGCCATAGATTTCAGGCGTTTTTCCACTTCTTGATCTACCTGAGCAGCAGGAACTGCAACGGTCATTTTGCGGTCAATGTTACCGATTGTCTCGACAGAAACTTGCATGTAAAAACCTCGTTACGGGCCTGTTATCCTCTCAGATACAGGGCAAATCATCATTAAATTCAAGGGATTAAAGGTGGTGCGAAAAGAGAGACTCGAACTCTCACGGGTTACCCCGCTGGAACCTAAATCCAGTGCGTCTACCAATTCCGCCATTTTCGCACAATCTGTAAATTGCAGACTCCTAAGTTGATATGCTAACTAGGAATCATAAAGGGGGCGATTATACACAGCATGATTGCGATTGTGTATAAGATTTGAAAGGAGTTGGGGTGACTGATGGGACTCGAACCCACGACCACCGGAATCACAATCCAGTGCTC
>CAZTUZ010000310.1:0-2471 GCA_964617055.1 uncultured Thiothrix sp. | reverse complement strand
GTTCCTGTGCGGTTTTTAACTTATCCTTAGCCGTTGCTTCCGCATCCAATAACGTCTTAGCCCGTTTCAAAGCCTCGCGCTCCTCCTTATCCGTCGCCACCTTCAAACGCTCATTAATACTCGCCTTATTCACCGCGTCCTTATCGTTTTTCGCCTCCTCCAACAAACCACCCTCGCCACTATGCTCCTCAATATAGTCAGAGGCGGTTTGGCTGGCTTCATCGAGGGCTAATTGCAATTCATCAATAGTACTTTGGCGCTCAGCAAAATAATGCGCGATCAATAACGCAGGTGACACCAGATTGGTTTTGTACTTCTTAGCACTCTTACCACTGCCCACCACTAAATCAGCTTTATCCTTACTATCCTTGCCCAATTCCGTGAGTAAGTACTGATTCGACCAACCCTCTTGCGCCAACATATATACATCGTCCGACATATTCTCAGCCCAATAATCCATCAGGATTTGGTAAATATCGTACTTATCCAACAAAGGCGCATCGGCGAAGGTACTCAATAAATCTTCGGATAATTCCAAAATCTTATCTTTCGGTTTCACGCCCTGACTGATTGCCTTTAAGCCGTTCTGATGTTGAGCTTTCCACGCGGTAAAGCGCTGCATAATCTGCTGTTCAAAGGTTTTATATTCCGCATGTGCCAAAATCGTTGGCTTAAATTGTGTCGCTTCCACCGTACTGTGGAAAAATTCAGGGCGTGCGCTATCGGCTTTAAACAAAGACGTTTTTAAACTCGGTAAGTAGTGCCAATAGTGATTCAGCAAATCCAAATCAGCGCGAGGAATCCCACCTTGCAAATGCCCCGACAGATTATGCAAATCCTCTGGTTCAGACGCATCAATATAGCGCGGGATATTGAGATTATAATCATTCGCGGCAATTTCAGCCGTGTCGACCATGCGGCTATAACGCGGTACTTCTAATTGACGATTAAACACATCGACAATCTTATGAATATCTTGCGCACGTAGGCGGTTTTTATTGCCGTCTTTAATAAAGCCCTTGCTGGCATCCATCATAAAAATACCACGCCGCCCTGCCGCATCCGCCTTATCCAACACAATAATGCAGGCGGGAATACCCGTCCCATAAAACAAGTTGGCAGGTAAACCAATAATGCCCTTGATATAACCCTGCGTAATCAAGTTTTGCCGAATATCCGCCTCAGCATTGCCACGAAATAACACCCCATGCGGCAAGATGACCGCCGCTTTGCCCTTGCTTTTCATCGAGGTCAGAATATGCAGCAAAAACGCATAATCGCCATTTTTCTCAGGCGGCACACCATAGGCAAAACGGTTGTAAGGGTCTTCCGTAGTACTCACCCCATTCGTCCATGACTTAAACGAAAAGGGCGGGTTAGCGACCACAAAATCAAAAGTTTGTAAGCCTTTATTGGCATTTAGAAATAATGGGTCGGCTAAGGTATTACCTTGACGAATTTCAGCCACATCATTGTCATGCAAGATCATATTCATCTTGGCAAGTGCGGTGGTGGCGTTATCGTTTTCCTGCCCGAAAATAGTTAAGCCTCTGGGGGCTTGATCGGCGACTTTAAGGAGTAATGAACCAGAGCCGCAAGTGGGGTCGTAAACTGTATCATCTTGGCTAGTGTCAGCAGTCACACCCACAATCTTAGCAACCACTTGTGACACTTCAGACGGCGTATAAAACTGTCCCTTACTCTTACCCGAATCCACCGCAAAGTGACGCATTAAGTACTCATACGCATCCCCCAGCAGATCATCATCCCCCGCCTGATTGCCACCCAATGCCAAGCCTTCAAATAGCCCAATTAGTTTGGTAAGGCGGTCAACCATGTCCTTGTCTTTGCCGAGTTTGTCGGGGTCATTAAAGTCGGCAATATCGACCACCTTTTTAAGATCATTGGCTTCCGCTAAGGCACTAATGACCGTTTGCGTATCTTCCCCAATGTTTTTAGTCCCCTTTAGTTTGACCAAATCATCAAACGATGCACCCTCAGGGACGATGATCAAACTATGGTCAGGGTCGGCTTTGAATTTATCCGAAACATATTTCACGAATAACAGGGTGAGGATGTAATCCTTGTACTGCGAGGCGTCCATACTGCCGCGCAATACATCACAGCTCACCCACAGTGAGCGATACAATTCGGTTTTTTTAACAGCCATAACACAAAACAATCCCATTTAGTTGAGATGCACAACAGAAACAAGCTTGGGTAGTGTAAAATTTGTTCACTTCCGGCAACACGGCTTGCATCGCTTTCAATTTTATAATCACGCAATGTTTTAACATAAACTTGCGGACATCTAAAACCGCTTTAGCTATCGGCGTTTTGATCCGCAATCCGCTATAGTGGCTATTGATGTGGGTTGCTTGGGAGTTTAGCGATGTGGTTGCTGTGGTTGAATACATTGCTTAGTATCGTCGGTGTGATATTAGGCATTTTCTTAGCATCGGGTAGCGTAA
>CAZTUZ010000309.1:0-2481 GCA_964617055.1 uncultured Thiothrix sp. | reverse complement strand
GAACGTTGGAGGTGCAGCATGAAAATCGGTTCATCCCCACGAGTGCGGGGAACATCTGCTCGTGAGTATAGCTTGGAAGAAGTCCAGCGGTTCATCCCCACGAGTGCGGGGAACATTTACAAGCGGCAGTTTGGTTACGAGTCCTGTTCGGTTCATCCCCACGAGTGCGGGGAACATACAGGCAATGTTCTGTTGGTTGTTAAAAAACCCGGTTCATCCCCACGAGTGCGGGGAACATAACTGATTCGGAAATTGGGGATTATTTTTGGTCGGTTCATCCCCACGAGTGCGGGGAACATCAATGCGAACGTTGGAGGTGCAGCATGAAAATCGGTTCATCCCCACGAGTGCGGGGAACATGCTAATTCTACATCATTGGTTTACAAAAGAAAAAACAGACTCACAGAATCTACCGATTTTTTTGCATAATTTTTGCGTATTGTTAAAGAGCATTTTCATCCTCTAGCGGGAGAAAAGACACCAGCCGCAAACCATCCATATCCACCGGAATACGGCGATTTATGCCAAGCGTTTGAAAATCAAAACCCGACTCGGTATTGGTCGCCCATGCCATGACCACATTACCTTCGTCGCTGAGTTCCGTGCATTGCTGCCAGATCATTTCACGCACGCGCTGCGACACATCGCCGACATACACACCAGCACGAATTTGCAGCAGCCAAATTGCCAACCGACCGCGCAAACGCGGTGGAACGTTTTCCGTAACGACAACTAACATGGACATTAACCACTCCGATGTCCGGCATCACCCAGACTACTAGGGGTAGGAATCGCAGGCGGAACAGACTCCGGCGGCATTTCTGGCGGTCGAATTTCCCCAGCGGCTAACACTTCTTCAATCGTAGGAATGATCTTGCTCAACGTCTTTTGCTGGCGGAACACATCCCGACAGGCTAAACGTACTTCACGTTCGGGATTACGCGGATCTTTTGCCGCAATTTTGAACGCAATCGGCACAACCGTATCGAACTTAAAAATATCAGCAATATCATAAACAAACGAACGTGCTTTACCCCAATGCACAAACCCAACCGCAGGCGCGTACCCTGCGGCTAAAATCGCCGCCTCGGTAATGCCATACAAGCACGCTGTCGCCGCACTCATGCAACGGTTCGGCACATCACTCACGTCCCACACTTCGGGGTCATAATTACGCCGCTTCCATTCCACACCATAACGCTGCGCCAATAACTGATACGTTTTACGCACTCGCGCCCCCTCAATCCCGCGCAACTGCTGAATACTGCGCTTCGCCGGAGCAGGCTCACCAAAACGCATTTCATACATCTTACGCACCACTTTAAGGCGCAAATCGTCATCCAGCGCTAATTTTGCCTGATATAACAAACGGTCAGAACGCGCCCCACCCGGTTGACCACAGGCATACAAACGCACACCTGCCTCACCAACCCACACCAACAGCGTCCCCACTTCGGCGGCTAATTTCGCGGCAGCGTGCGAAACCCGCGTCCCTGGCTCAAGCATAATGCACGCCACCGAACCCACCGGAATGTGCGTGCGTACCCCATTATCATCAATCAGTACGAACGCACCATCTTTCACATCAATCTGCCCGTATTGCAGAAAGATCATCGACACACGGTCTTTCATCATCAACGGCTTGAGCGGGAGATAGGGGGAATCAGCCATAGAAATCCTCGTTCTAAAATCGAGCTAATGATAACAATCCACATCCGAATGCCTTAGCATGACCAACACCGTGTCGCAGCAAGTCCAGCAAAGCCGATGTTTCTACCACCTGTAACACCCCTTTGAATGCGTAGGGCTGGATTTTTCCCAGCTTTCCACCTTTGCGGAAATGTAGCGGCAACTGCTTTTCAACCTCCACCATACTCACCAATGCAGCATCAGCCAACTTGCGTTGCAGCCATGCAACCTGCTCTTCTTCTCTGATCAATGGAACACGGCATTTTTTCACTTCGCCCTTACTATCCAGCCTACCATGCTCATCCACAATGGTTTTGACTGGATTAGCCATCAGCAGAAAACGTAACTGACTACCTTCCAGTATATTCAACTCAAGTGGCTTGCTCGCCAACAAACGAACATTTGCCGCCTTCACCAGTGGTTGCCGTTGCGACTGCACCAACACTTGCGCTTGTCGGGATGAAGATTGCTCTACCCGAAATAGGAAGTCGCGTATCTGATCGGGCGCATCGGGGAAAGCCGCCCACAGGGTACGGTGAATTTCATACGGGTTATGCAATTGCTCTCCCGTCAACAATAGCCTACTCAGATACATGTGCATTGTCCTTCCCGTAAACGTAAACCATGCGGCTGGCAAATTGGCGCGGCTGATTGGGCAACGGCACATCACGCACCCGATGACGCTGTTTATTTCTGCCTTGCACGGTGGGCAAATCCTCTTCGCTGTAAATCACACCCGCTGTAGGCTCGACCAATCTTAATGCTTCATCCGAGTTAATCGCCTGTACACGG
>CAZTUZ010000308.1:0-2482 GCA_964617055.1 uncultured Thiothrix sp. | reverse complement strand
CCAGCCAGATGAAAATTGCAGGTTATGATGATGAATTGTGGGGCGCAATGCAGGCCGAAGTGCGTCGTCAGGAAGAGCACATCGAATTGATTGCATCCGAGAACTACGCCAGCCCACGAGTCATGGAAGCACAAGGTTCGGTGCTGACCAACAAATATGCAGAAGGCTATCCTGCCAAACGTTATTACGGTGGTTGTGAATACGTCGACAAAGCCGAACAATTGGCAATTGATCGCGTAAAACAATTATTCGGTGCAGATTACGCGAACGTGCAACCGCATTCTGGTTCACAAGCCAATGCGGCGGTTTACATGGCATTGTTAAACCCTGGTGATACCGTGTTGGGCATGAGCTTGGCTCACGGCGGTCACTTAACGCATGGCGCGAAAGTCAATTTTTCCGGCAAAATCTACAATGCTGTGCAATACGGCATTACTGCTGATGGTTATATCGACTACGCAGAAGTGGAACGTTTAGCCATCGAACACCAGCCGAAAATGATTGTGGCGGGTTTCTCGGCATATTCGCGGGTGATTGATTGGCAAAAATTCCGTGAAATCGCGGATAAAGTCGGCGCGTATTTAATGGTTGATATGGCGCACGTTGCGGGTTTGGTGGCGGCGGGTGTTTACCCTAGCCCTGTGCAAATCGCGGACGTGACCACTTCCACGACCCACAAAACCCTGCGTGGTCCACGCGGTGGTATTATCTTGGCTAAAGCGAACCCTGAATTGGAAAAGAAATTCAATTCCTTGGTGTTCCCTGGTATCCAAGGTGGGCCGTTAATGCACGTTATCGCCGCAAAAGCGGTGGCATTCAAAGAAGCATTAGAGCCGGAATTTACCGTTTACCAACAACAAGTTGCGAAAAATGCCAAAGTCATGGCAGAAACGCTGATGTCGCGTGGTTATAACATCGTCTCTGGCGGTACGGACAACCACTTAATGCTGGTTGATTTGATCGCCAAAGGCATTACGGGCAAAGCGGCGGATGCAGCGTTGGGTGCGGCGAACATTACCGTGAACAAAAACTCCGTGCCGAATGATCCACAATCGCCTTTCGTGACCAGCGGTATCCGTGTCGGTACGCCTGCGATTACCACGCGCGGCTTTAAAGAAGCGGAATGTGCGCAATTGGCGAACTGGATTGCTGACGTGTTGGACAATATCGACGATGCGGCAACCATTGAACGTGTGAAAGGGCAAGTGCTGGAAATCTGCGCTCGCTTTCCCGTTTATGGCAACACGTCGCTCGGCGATTTGCCAGCGTAAGCCATGCGTTGCCCTTTTTGCGGAGCGGATGACACGCGGGTGGTCGACTCGCGCTTGGCGAACGAAGGCGATCAAGTGCGCCGTCGTCGCCGTTGCGTGGCGTGTGATGAACGTTTCACCACTTACGAAGTGGCGGAATTGACCATGCCACGAGTGATCAAATCCAATGCCGCGCGTGAACCGTTTAACGACGATAAATTGCGCGGCGGCATTATGCGGGCGTTGGAAAAACGCCCCGTACCGATTGATAAAATCGAAGCCGCGTTAAGCCGCATCCGCAAAAAGTTACTGATTGGCGGGGAACGCGAAGTGCCTTCCTCGACGATTGGCGAGCTGGTCATGGACGAGTTACGCCAATTGGATGAAGTCGCCTACATTCGTTTCGCTTCCGTTTACCGTCGTTTTGACGACATTGAAGAATTTCGCAGCATGATTGATGGCTTGGAAAACGCACCCGCCGAGCAACGCCAGCGTCATGTTGGGCACAGCGACGGCTTACCGCGCCCGAAATCATGACTGACTTGAACGCAACCCCACCCGCTTTTTCCCCCGACGATTCGCGTTACATGGCACACGCGCTGCAACTCGCACGGCGCGGCTGGTACACCACGCACCCCAATCCGCGTGTCGGTTGTGTGATCGTGCGGGATGGGCAAATCGTTGGTGAAGGTTGGCACGCACGCGCTGGCGAACCGCACGCCGAAGTCCACGCTTTACGCATGGCAGGAGAAGCGGCACGCGGCGCGGATGTTTATGTCACGCTCGAACCCTGTTCCCATTACGGACGCACGCCGCCTTGCGCCAATGCGTTGGTGCAAGCGGGTGTTAAGCGCGTGGTGGCGGCAATGGTCGACCCGAATCCACAAGTCGCAGGCAATGGTTTACGCAGCTTGCAAGCGGCGGGGATTGCTACCGCTTCCGGTTTATTGGCGAGCGAAGCCCGCGCCCTGAACGTTGGCTTTATTCAACGCATGGAACACAATCGCCCCTTTGTGCGTTTAAAAATGGCGATGAGTTTGGACGGACGCACCGCAATGGCATCCGGCGAAAGTGTGTGGATCACGGGTGAAGCAGCACGGCGCGATGTGCAATTCCTACGCGCTCAAGCGGGTGCAGTGCTGACAGGCATTGGCACGGTATTGGCGGATAATCCCAGCCTCAATGTGCGTTTAACCGCTGCCGAACTCGGCATTCAAGGCGCGGTACGTCAA
>CAZTUZ010000307.1:641-2493 GCA_964617055.1 uncultured Thiothrix sp. | reverse complement strand
TGGCGCGGTCCGATGGTGTCGCAAGCCTTGCAGCAATTGTTCAACCAGAGCGCATGGACGGATTTGGATTACCTCATTGTCGATATGCCGCCGGGCACGGGTGATATCCAGCTCACCATGTCGCAAAAAATCCCGGTCAGCGGCGCGGTCATCGTCACTACGCCGCAGGATTTGGCCTTGATGGACGCGCGTAAGGGCTTGGTGATGTTTGAGAAAACCAA
Organism: uncultured Thiothrix sp.; assembly: GCA_964617055.1. Classification (GTDB taxonomy): domain Bacteria; phylum Pseudomonadota; class Gammaproteobacteria; order Thiotrichales; family Thiotrichaceae; genus Thiothrix. Next base: position 2,272 of record CAZTUZ010000307.1, on the reverse strand, counting down.
CATCCCCGTGCTCGGCATTGTTGAAAACATGGCACTGCACGTCTGCTCCAACTGTGGCCACGAAGAAGCGATTTTCGGCGCGGGCGGCGCGGCCGCGATGAGCGCGGACTATCATGTGCCGCTGCTCGGTCAACTGCCGCTGGCAATGGCGATTCGCGAGCAAGCCGACGCGGGCAAACCGATCGTGGCCGCCGACCCGAGCGGCGTTCACGCGCAGCATTACGTCGACATTGCGCGGCAAATCGGCTTGGCATTGGCGCGTCGTCCGAAGGATTTGACGCATAAAATTCGGGTGTCTACCACCTCGAATTGACTGGTCGATACACAGAGGCGCAATAGATTTGGTCTATCGGTCGAATGATGGTAAAATTAAACCATAATTCATCCATCTTCACGAGTTTTGTCTGAATATGCATTTTCGCCAACGCACCCGCCAACGCGTTGCCACAGGATTAATCATCCTGTTTTTGGCGTTGGCTTTGGTGCCGATTTATCAGATATTGGCGAAAATGTCACCCGGTGGGCGGTTTGTTCAGTTGTGCTCAAGCATGGGGATTCAGACTGTTTGGGTGGCCGATGATGCGGCAGAGGGTGGCTTGCCTGGGTTGAATATCACCACAGGGGTAAAGGCGGTTGGGGCAGACAGTGCGCCAGCGTCGCTTTCCGGCTCGTCCTCAAAAGGTATGAATCTGTCCAGCCCGTTCGGCAGTTGTGAGTTTTGCTGGGCGAGTGCGCTGGCCACGGTGCTGCCGCTCGCCATCGTTTTATTTGTTGGACTTCCAAGCGTTCACTTCTCTGCGCCTGTGTATCAAACACAGGCCTTTCAATCTTTCCTTCGACAGTGGCACGCGCGGCCACGCGCTCCGCCTATTTACGCCTTAGTTTAATCATTCCGAAAAAACGATGATCGCAGCACAAGCAGTGTTGCGCTTGCGTTTGTGTATGAGTATTTGAATTAAGGAGTTGTTATGAAGTTAACCACCAGAGGGCGTTACGCCGTCATGGCCTTGCTCGAATTGGCTGCGTACGAGGGGACAACCCCGATTACTTTGTCAGTGATTGCTGAGCGGCAAAATTTATCATTGTCTTATTTGGAATTATTGTTTGGCAAATTGCGTCGTCGCGGATTGGTGCGTAGTGTGCGCGGCCCGGGCGGTGGCTATGTGTTAGCGCATCCATCCGATTTGATCTCTATCGCTCAGATTGTCGAGGTTGTGGATCATACGTCAGAGTTGGACGATGAGGATTGGTTTGAGGAGTCTGGGTTTAACGGTTTTTTGGATCGTTTTTTGTGGAATCGCTTGAACGAGCAGATGCTGCATTATCTACAAGGTGTGACCTTGGGCGACCTGCTCAATCAACACGGTGAAGCCGTCAAACTATATGCCATGAGTAAGTTGGCAAATGCGCAAAAGCATCCTTCGCCCTTGTTGAGTGTGATGCGATTGGCTTGCTAATATCATTGTAAAATACTAAGGTATTTAATTGAAAAAAGGGACTTTAACAGTCCCTTTTTTGTTATGAATAAATAATTCAGAATAATTTTAAATTCTTTGATATGATTATTTCTGAAATAATTGAATCTTCTGAAAAAGAAAATGTGACGATAATTAGTGGAATAAATTTCTTCA
>CAZTUZ010000307.1:0-631 GCA_964617055.1 uncultured Thiothrix sp. | reverse complement strand
ATATTTAAATGGTTATAGATTTGATATTGTTGTATTTTTATCTTAATTAATTTAATTAATAAACATATTTATATTTATTATATATAATTGTTTCTGGTTTGAATGTTGGGTTTGACTGTAAATAACCATTGTTTTTAGTTGGATATTGAGTGGCTATGAGGTTTCTTTTATCTAAAGGGGCTTTGGGTTGGCATTTGCTATTGATCGTGTTGTTCAAGATGCTCATTTTGTATGCTTTATGGTCGGTGTTTGTTCAGCCGAATAAGGTGAAGGTGCAAGAGCAGGATCTTGATTGTCTATACAGCAGCACGATGTCTTGTGCACGCCCGATGCCCAGTTCGTCTATTAATCAATCGTTTCAGGAGGTGAAGCCATGATTGATGCTGGTGCGGTTGATGCCGCGCGGTTGCAGTTTGCGACAACCGCGTTGTATCACTTTATTTTTGTCCCGTTGACTTTGGGGCTGTCGTTTATTTTAGTGGCGATGGAGTTGACGTATGTGATGTCGGGCAAGCAGATTTATAAAGACATGACCAAGTTTTGGGGAAAATTGTTTGGGATTAACTTCGCGCTCGGCGTGACCACGGGGATTACGATGGAGTTTCAGTTCGGTACCAACTGGGCGTATTAC
>CAZTUZ010000306.1:0-2504 GCA_964617055.1 uncultured Thiothrix sp. | reverse complement strand
AGTGGCCTTATGCAATTGCATTGGACGCATCGGATAATATTTATTTGCATGACAACGCAACGTCTTATGTATCGAAATACACCAAAAATGGTGTGTTTATGACATCGTTTGCTGTTCCTTCTCAATCATCCATATTGGATATGAGCATTGATAAAGACGGGAATTTTTATTTAATGGGTGGGTCGTTTATTAGCAAACTCAATAAGCTGGGTAAACTAGTTGCGAAGTGGGGAAATGCTACGATTTTCCGGTTTAAAGCAGACGCTAGTAATTTGGCACTGGATTCATTAGGCCAAGTGTATGTCGTGGATGCGGGTAATCGACAGATCCAGAAATTTAGTAGTACTGGTAGCCTTCTTGCGAGATGGAAAACACCAGATCAACCAGTAGCGGTTGCCGTTAGTACGACAGGTGATGATGTGTATGTGTCGCTGCGTGACGGGCGCGTATTGCAATACCATTATCAATAAAAAATTGCATTGATTAGCGTGATTGAACTGTTACATAGCAGTTCAATCACGGTTTGATTATAAAAATTATTGATTTTCTTATGCTTTTTTGAGCTTTGTACGCGGTTCGGTATTTTTCGTGATGAATTTGACGACAAACGGCGGATTCCGTGTAAAAACGCGCTAAACTTGCGGAAACAACTCATGCCTTCACAGGTCTAAATCCCCAAAATAGACGGAGAACATTCATGAAAAAAACCTTTTTCGTTGCTGCGACGGTGCTGGCAACGGTTTTGATGGCTTCGCCTGCCTCGGCAGCCCAAATGCAAATTTATAAGGTAATCAATGTAGATGCAGGTGGCTTTTTGAATATGCGTTCAGCTCCTGGGGTAGGCAATTCGGTAGTGACTAAAGTTCCTGCGAATGGGGATGGCATTGTTGCCACTGGTGAAGAGAAAAAGATCGGTTCAGTTACTTGGGCGAAAGTTTATTGGAATGGCAAAGGTGGCTGGATCAGCAAAAGTTATTTAAAGGCAGATAGTGGCACAAGTGGCGGCGGCAATACGGGTTCTACTGGCAATTCCAAAGGCGTGGTCATGAAGTGCAATGGTACTGAGCCGTTTTGGGGCTTGGATATTACCGAATCTAGAATGAGTGTGAATATGTCGGATGGTCCGCGTTACACTGTGCCTGTGACGTTCCGTCAGACTTCGGCGAATAACCGTACCATTGCGGTGATCGCAGGTGGTAGTACTAGCCACCGTACCCAAGTTTTCTTGCAAAAAGTCGATAGTTGCAGCGATGGCATGTCCGATCTGAAGTATCCTTATGCGATTACGGCCGTTTTAAATGAGCGTCAAGTCATTTCGGGCTGCTGTAAAGTTCAGAAGTAACACCAGAGCGTATTCATTTACTTTTAGCAACCACCCGTCTGTGATAGGATGCGCCCGCATAATGTGACTCACATAGGTGCATATTCTTCCTCTATGGCTCGATACATCTTTATTACGGGCGGCGTGGTTTCCTCATTGGGGAAAGGCATTGCCGCTGCGTCACTAGGCGCAATTCTTGAAGCGCGTGGCTTAAAAGTCACGATGATGAAACTAGACCCCTACATCAACGTCGACCCCGGTACGATGAGCCCATTCCAGCATGGCGAAGTATTCGTCACGGATGATGGCGCGGAAACCGACCTCGATTTAGGTCACTACGAACGTTTCGTCGGATTTAAAGCTTCGCGGTTAAACAACTTCACGACTGGGCGTATTTACGAGAATGTGATTCGTAAAGAACGTCGTGGCGAATATTTGGGTGCGACGGTGCAAGTCATCCCGCACATTACCGATGAAATCAAACGCTGCGTGCGTGCGGGTGCAGCGGATGCCGACATTGCAATGGTCGAAATCGGCGGTACGGTGGGCGATATTGAATCCTTACCGTTTCTGGAAGCGATTCGGCAAATGGGCGTGGAAGAGGGCAGAAGTAACGCGCTGTTCATTCACCTCACGTTATTGCCGTATGTGCGTGCGGCGGGTGAATTAAAAACCAAGCCAACCCAGCATTCGGTGAAAGAATTGCGTTCCATCGGGATTCAGCCCGACATTTTGCTGTGCCGTAGCGAAAGTTTACTGCCGGAAAATGAACGTAAGAAAATCGCGTTGTTCACCAATGTCGAAGAAAAAGCCGTCATTTCCGTGGTGGATGTCGACAATATCTACAAAGTCCCTTTGTGGTTGCACGCGCAAAAACTCGACCGCATTGTTGCCGAACGTTTAGGTTTGCACAACGCGCCAGAAGCTGATTTAACCGACTGGAAAAACGTCGTCAGTTCGATGGAGTTTCCCGAAGCGGAAATCACCGTGGCAATGGTGGGGAAATACGTTGACCTGACCGAATCGTACAAATCCTTGAACGAAGCCTTGACCCACGCGGGGATTCAAACCCATACGCGGGTGAAAATCCGTTACATTGACTCGGAAAAACTCGAATCCGAAGACGATATTGCCAACGTTCTCGGCGATGTGGACGCGATTCTCGTTCCAGGTGGTTTCGGCA
>CAZTUZ010000305.1:0-2506 GCA_964617055.1 uncultured Thiothrix sp. | reverse complement strand
GCTACGCTGTACCGTGGCAGATTGCCTGGTGTAAACCCCTTTCAGCCGCTACCAGAAGCGATGCGAAACGTCCAACAACGCCTTAAACAAGCATTGGACCCGCACGGAATTTTCAATCCTGGACGTATGTACAAAGATTGGTAATGCAAACCCGAATACTCAAAGTTTTACGCCAAACTTCCGATGGCCAAGTTGCTGATGAAATACTCCGCAAATGCGTGCATTGCGGGTTTTGCAACTACACTTGCCCGACTTATCTATTATCAGGTGATGAGAACGAAGGACCACGCGGGCGCATCTACCTGATCAAACAGTTGATGGAAGGTCAGCTCGACAATACCCCTGACAGTGGTAAAAAAACGCTGGAGCACCTTGATCATTGTTTGTTATGCCGTTCGTGTGAAACCACTTGCCCATCCGGTGTAGAGTACGGCAAATTACTGGACATCGGTCGCCAACTGGCAGAACAACAGGCCAGACGTGACCCCAAAGAACAAACCATGCGTCACAGTTTGCGCAAGTACCTACCCAAACCCCAAGTTGTGGGCATGGGAGTCACACTAGGGCGAATATTCAAACCGCTTTTACCCAAAAATTTAGCCAGCAAAGTACCTGCTTCACCGCCATCTGTTGGCAAATGGCCAGACCCACGCCATGCACGGCGCATGTTAGTTCTGGAAGGTTGTGCACAATCCACCCTCGCGCCAGACATTAATGCCGCTACAGCACGGGTGCTAGACAGATTAGGCATCAGTCTCATCACTGCCAGTAAAGCGGGATGTTGTGGCGCAATCAGTCAACACCTAGGTGCTGCTGAAGAAGCTCGCGATTATATGCGGCGTAATATCGACGCTTGGTGGCCGTTATTGTCCAGCCAAAACGTTGAAGCCATCATCACAACAGCCAGCGGTTGTGGTGCAACCCTGAAAGACTACCGCCATTATCTGCGCGACGACCCCGAATACTCGTTCAAAGCCGAACGCATCGCACATTTAAGCAAGGATATTGCTGAAATTATTGGTCAGGAAGAATACCAAAACCTCGCGCCCAAGAAAGCACGGCGTATTGCGTGGCATCCACCGTGTTCCCTACAACACGGCCAAAAAATTCGAGGGGTTGTTGAGAATATACTCACTGATTGCGGGTTTGTTCTCGTTCCTGTCGAAGATGAGCACCTGTGTTGCGGTTCTGCGGGCACTTATTCCCTACTACAACCAGAAATAGCCCAACAACTACGCCTTAACAAACTGAATAACCTAACAAAACACCCTGCTGATTGCATTGCTACTGCGAATATCGGTTGCCAGACGCATTTGCAAGAAGCCACCTCATTACCCGTTATGCACTGGATTCATTTACTAGATAATCCAAATTAATCTAAACGGACTGGTATTTATCACAAGTTTCTCTATACTCTTTAGGCGACACACATAGTTTTGATCCCCCGAGGTCAGGATGATGTCGGTGAAGTGATACCTTAACGAGGGTATCATTGGGAAGGGGAAGCCCCGCTCTGGCGGGGCTTTTTTTTATGTAATTTGAGGTGTTAGCGTGAAACCTAATCCCTGTGTGACGTGTGGCGCGTGCTGTGCCAGTTTTCGCGTTTCCTTTCACTGGTCAGAAACAGACCCCAATCTTGGTGGCCTCACGCCTTCGCACTTGACTACGCCGATTTCCCCACACCTCGTGGCTATGCGTGGAACGGAAAGTAAAACCCCACGCTGCATAGCCTTATCAGGCGAAGTGGGGCAAACTGTTTCTTGTGTCATTTATCAAGAACGTTCGAGCACCTGTCGAGAATTTCAAGCATCATGGGAAAATGGGCAACATGAACCAACCTGTGATAAAGCACGACAAAAATGTGGTCTTGCACCACTAGAACCGCCTGCCTGACGCTGCCTATTCCCTGATGTGTTATAGTCGCGCTGTTAAAACTGGATAGCTGAAACCATGACGAACCCAATTCCCCTTCCCAGCCAACAAGGAAGTAATACTTGGCTGGTATCGCCCCACACTCGCTTAGTCGGTGTACTATGTGTCATGTTATTGTTGTGTATTCCCTTCTTTGCGTTAAAACGCTTTATTGAATACCGCGCCGAACAACATACGCAAACGGAAAAAACCATCACCAAACAATGGGGTCAAGCACAAACTCTGATTGGCCCTATACTCGTACTGCCGTATGTAGAACATTTAACCAGTATTGGTACAATCACTGATGCCAATGGCGAAAGCCGCGTCGCCAGCAAAGACGTTTACAATAATCATACCGCTATTTTCTTGCCACAAACGCTAGACATTCGCGCTGACCTGAAAGCAGAACAACCCCACCTGCCACATAAAAATTTAAGCACGTTGGTTTACCAAGCGAATCTCTCGCTCAGCGGTGTCTTTGACCACGAAGCCCTGTTAAAAACTGGAAAAGGCGAGCGCAAAATCCAGTGGGATAAAGCTTACATCGCTTTGGGCATGAGTGATACCAAAGCACTGCAAGAAGAAGCTAACG
>CAZTUZ010000304.1:0-2506 GCA_964617055.1 uncultured Thiothrix sp. | reverse complement strand
CTGGGAATGCTGGAATCAAAATCCAGTGCCTTACCGCTTGGCGACAGCCCTACTGCGAAAAACCATCATCTGGCTATTTTGCGGTTACATTGCAGCGTTTCGACTTTAAAGAATGGCAGGGCTGCCAGGATTCGAACCTAGGAATGCTGGAATCAAAATCCAGTGCCTTACCGCTTGGCGACAGCCCTGTAAAGTCAAAACTATTTCACAACAAGTCTGATAACTGCTGATGCAAAGGTGATAGATTCACACCTCGTGCCACAAAACCAAACCATTTGTTGGGTAAACTTGAGAGGATATTTTTACCTTCAAGTTCATTGTCAACTTGTGCAAACAGACAACTGCCTGAACCAGTCAACTGGGTTTTAGCGTATTGAGACAACCAACGTATTGCTTGGTCTACCTCGGGATAACGCTTCTCCACAACGGCTTGAAATACGTTAGTACCTTGACCGTCTAGGAAGGCGGCTAATGTAATCTCAGAGCAGTCGCGTGTCAAGCCTGAATCTGAAAAAAGTTCGGCGGTTGGCACATGCACACGCGGATGCACCACAACATACCATGCTAATGGCAAATCAACAGGGGTAAGTCGTTCTCCTATTCCTTCCGCCCACGCTGCACGCCCCCGCACAAATACGGGGACATCTGCCCCTAAACGCAACCCTAAGGCTGCAAGGGCATCCTCATCTAACCCGCATTGCCATAGGTGATTCAGCCCCACCAGTACCGTAGCAGCATCAGAACTGCCACCACCTAAGCCGCCCCCCATAGGAATCCGCTTCGTGACCGTAATATCCGCCCCTAATGTGCACCCCGTAGTTTGTTGCAGCAAACGGGCAGCTTTTACCACCAAATCAGCTTCTGCGGGCACATCGTTTGCCCCTGCAAGACGCTGAATTTGCCCATCTTGACGCACACTCAAACGGATTTCGTCACCGAAATCCAAAAAGATAAACAGCGTTTGTAACAGGTGATAACCATCCGCCCGCCGCCCTGTAATGTGCAAAAACAGGTTCAGTTTGGCGGGTGCTGGCAAAGTAAGCGATGTTCTTACGGATGTGGCAGATTGCACAGCATGACTCCTTAGTAGCGGGTTTGCCAGTCGTGAGCAACCACTTTCACCTTGGTGTTCTCAGCAGCACGACTCAAACTCACTTTGGCGGGTAATGCTAGGAAATCATTACCTTGCCAATCCAAATACTCCACGACCCAGCCAGATTGTTGCAAGGTTTGTGGACGACCGAGGTTATCCAATGCCACCTTGTCAACAGGTGCATCAGGTGATGGAATGCCACGAACCCAATACTTCATGCCTGCCACGGGCAAGGAAACTCCCATCTGCCCTTGCAGCAGACGTTCAGCATTAGCATCACGGTAGGTTTTGCCATTGGCTTGTAAGGTCACATCGGTTGCCGTCCCCTGTAAATACGCCATAATCGAACCCGTCAGTGGGTTTTTAATGTTCATTTCGTATTGGTCTTTGCCTTGCTGCAACCACGAAATGCCAAATGACGCACTTTGATCACGGAACTGCAAACCCACTTTACCCTGCAACCGCCAAGAATTCATGCCTGCAAAACGTGCCTGACGTTGTTGCCAAGCGTCCTGTGGATTCGTTGGCTGTGCTATGTTCGTCCCTGTTTGACTTGGCACTTTGGTTTGTGTGGCGCAACCTGCGGCTAGTGACAAAACGCATAGAGCTGCCAATGTCCATTTTTTCATGAAAATAGTCCTAATTGTGTGAATTAACAAACGAGCATAGGCAATTAGCTCATTAAAGGCTGGTGATTTTTTGCTTAACTGCTACCAACATCGGGTCGTCAGGAAATTTTTCTAACATCTGCTGCAAGATCGTTTTCGCCTCTGCGACATTACCACGCAAAGACAACACTTCGATTAAGTGGCTGGCGATTTCTGGCTCTTGCAAACTGTCATAAGCCTTTCGCAGCCATGTTTCCGCCTCATCCAAACGACCTATACGAAAAGCAACCCAGCCGCGACTGTCCATAATAGCCGCATCATCAGGGCGTTTCGTGAGAGCTTTATCAATCAATTCTGCTGCTTCGGTAAAGCGTTTGGTATTCTCGACCAACATGTAACCCAATGCATTGAGGTAGGTGGCATCGTCGGGTTTCAATTTTAGGGCTGCTTTTAGATCAGCTTCGGCCGCCGCAACATCACCGAGGCGTTCTTGACTTAATGCGCGGGCGTACAGCAATTCGGTGTCATCGGCTTTGGCCTGAATCGCTTGATTCAATACCGTAACCGCCTCTTTGTACTGTTTTTGTTCATGCAGAAGCTGTGCCTCTAGCAACTGTAAATGACTCTTGCGATCCGCCGAAGATGCGCTTTTGGCTTGCTCTTGCAGCCATTCACGCGCGGCTGGCAAACCTTTTTGCTCAAATAACAAGCCAACCACTCTCCCTAATGCATCTGCCCCAAATGTTCCACCCATTGCCTGCTGATAGACCGCTAATGCTTCGGTGGGTTGTTTGCGCCCCTCATA
>CAZTUZ010000303.1:0-2510 GCA_964617055.1 uncultured Thiothrix sp. | reverse complement strand
GCTGTTACATTGTTGATACCTTACAAGCGGTGTTCCAAGCCTTATTCATGGCAAAACCCACCGCAACACAAACAGCTTTTGAAGCCGCTTTGATTGACGTGGTGAATCGTGGCGGCGATGCGGATACGACAGGCGCAATTCTCGGCATGATCGCAGGCGCATTGTATGGCGTGACAAGCATTCCAACCCGTTGGCTGGAACAGCTAAACCCCAACACGCGCCGCCAATGCGTCGAACAAGCTCGCGCCCTTTACCAACTGGCAATACAAGGACAGACCCCATGAGACTTTCCCGCAAAGACGAACATTCGATTACCGCGATGCTGTCTCTGGCAGCACACGACCGTCACACTTCCCCCGTTAGTTTGGCAGAACTGTCTGAAACCTTGGGTATTTCCACCTCGTATTTGGAACACTTATTCAGCGGTTTGCGCCGTCATGGATTGGTGGAAGGCTTACGCGGTGTAGGCGGCGGTTATCGGTTAGCCCGCCCTGCTTCGCAAATCAGCATTGCCGATATTCTGTATGCGACTGAAGCATTAAGCGACGAAGAAAACGACAGTCATGCCGAACACAGCGCAGAAGCTATGCAAGCGTGGGATGAATTGACACGACGGATTCGGGGATTTTTGTGCGAATTAACCCTTGCCGATTTTATTACCGCCAAACCCAAAACCGTGTGGAAGCAACGCGAAAACACCGTGAGCACTTACATTGCCACCATGTTTCCCGCGCATCGTCACGGCATCCGTGCGGGAATGTCGGCTTAACAACAATCGTCGCCAGTTGTTGTGTGTATCAAACCCAACATTCTGGCAAAAACAATGATAAATAATGATAAAAATCAATAACAAAGGCATTTGGCACAGGGTTTGCTAACTCGTTAGTAAGTAGCACGATACACAAGCATAGATAACGGGAGATAACGCCATGATCACACTAACCGACAACGCCCAGAAAGCACTGGGACGCTTCATTCAAGGAGCGGAAAAACCCATCGCAGGTCTGCGCATTGGCGTATCCGGTGGCGGCTGTTCTGGTTTGCAATACTCCATGAACTTGGTCGAAGAAAAAGCAGAAGGTGATTTGGAAGTGCCATTCGAGACCCTGACGGTTTTCATTGACCCTGAAAGCGCACCGAAACTCGCCGGATTAACCGTGGATTTCATCGACAGCATCGACGGCAGCGGTTTCAAATTTGAAAACCCGAATGCAACCAATAGCTGCGGTTGCGGCAAATCCTTTGCAGCCTGATTCAGGACGGAAACGGAGCAGGAGACTCTAGCCATGTGGAATTATTCAGATAAGGTTCAAGATCATTTTTTCAACCCACGCAATGCGGGTGCAGTAAAGGATGGCAACGCCACAGGCGACGTGGGTTCACTGAGTTGCGGTGATGCCTTGCGCCTAACTTTGAAGGTCAACCCCGAAACCGAAATCATTGAAGATGCGGGTTTCCAAACCTTCGGTTGTGGTTCGGCGGTGGCTTCCAGTTCCGCGCTGACCGAGATCATCAAAGGCATGACCTTAGATCAAGCCTTGAAAGTTTCCAACCAAGACATCGCCGACTTTCTGGACGGCTTACCACCCGAAAAAATGCACTGCTCGGTGATGGGGCGCGAAGCTCTACAAGCAGCGGTGGCTAACTATCGTGGCGAAGAGTGGAAAGACGACCACGAAGAAGGCGCGTTAATCTGCAAATGCTTCGCCATTGATGCGGTCATGATTGAAGAAACCATCCGCGCCAATAACTTAAGCACTCGCGAAGAAGTCACCAACTACACCAAAGCGGGTGGTGGTTGTGCTGCGTGTTTTGAAGGCATTGAAGAAATCCTCAACAAAGTGTTAGCCGAACGTGCCGAAGCTGCCGCCGCCGCACCTGCGGAAGCCGCTGCCCCTGCCAAACCCGCCAAAGCCCCGATGACCAATGTGCAACGGATGCGCCGCATTGAAATGACGCTGGACGCAATTCGCCCACAACTCAAAGCCGACCGTGGTGACATTGAATTGGTGGAAGTCGATTTCGACAAGAAAATCATCTTCGTCAACCTGATTGGCGCGTGTTCTGGCTGCCAATTGGCGGCGGCAACCTTGGGCGGCGTGCAACAACGCATCATGGAAGATTTGGGCGAATTTATGCGTGTCTTGCCTGTGTCCGAAATGGCGAAACTGGCGTAAGGAGTTTAGGGTATGAGCGAAGGTATTTATCTGGATAATAATGCGACCACGATGGTTTCCCCTGAAGTGGTTGAAGCCATGTTGCCGTATTTCACCGAGCAGTTTGGCAACCCGTCTTCCATTCACCAATTCGGCAATAAAGTCGGTTTGGGGATTAAAAACGCCCGTAAACAGGTACAAAAACTGTTGGGGGCAGAACACGATTCCGAAATCATTTTCACCTCCTGCGGTACGGAATCCGATTCCACCGCGATTTTGTCCGCCTTGCGTTGCCAGCCAGAACGCAAAGAAATCATTACCACCACGGTGGAACATCCGGCAATTTTGAGCCTG
>CAZTUZ010000302.1:0-2518 GCA_964617055.1 uncultured Thiothrix sp. | reverse complement strand
TGGGGTCGACATTCGGGGTAGATGTGGTCACGGGGTTTCTCCAATTTTAGCCTGCCATGCTTGTGCATTGGCGATTAAGGCGGCTTCATCCAAAGTGGTAAGACGGCGATTATCCAGCAAACAGCGCCCATTCACCCAAACGTGGCTGACTTGGTGGCGGGTGGTGCAATAAACCAGATGCGAAACGGGGTCGTATAACGGCTGGCTTTCTAACATGCCGAAATCAATGGCAATTAAATCCGCTGCTTTACCGTTTTCAAGCGAACCAATGTGTTGGTCTAAGCCCAACGCTTTCGCACCATTAATGGTTGCCATGCGTAATGCTTGGGTGGCGGGAATCGCGCTGGCATCTTCTGCCACGGCTTTTGCCAATAATGCGGCGGTACGCATTTCGCCGAGCATGTCTAAATCGTTATTGCTGGCATTGCCGTCCGTGCCGAGTGCGACATTTACTCCAGCGGCGGTGAGTTTGGCAATCGGGCAAAAACCGCTCGCCAGTTTGAGGTTGGATTCGGGGCAATGCACAACGTGTGTGCCTTTTTCCGCGAGTAAGGCAATTTCCGCCTCGCTTAACTGCGTCATGTGTACCGCTAGGAAATGGCGGTCTAACAAGCCCAACCGCTGTAAGCGTGCTAACGGGCGTTCGCCATGTTGTTCAGCCGCTTGAATGACTTCAAACGCGGTTTCATGAACGTGCATGTGAACCGGAATATCGTGCTCAACGGCAAGTTCGTGCATTTGCTGTAACGGTGCGTCAGAAACGGTGTACGGCGCGTGCGGCGCGAATATGGCATTCAGTAATGGCTTATCGTGAAACGATTCGCGTAATGCCCAACCTTTCTGCTGGTATTCTTCCTGTGTGCTTGCCCAAGCGGTGGGGAAGTCGATACGAATCATACCAATGGTGGCACGAATGCCAGCTTCATCGACGGCTTTGGCAGTGGCTTCGGGGAAGAAGTACATGTCGTTAAAGCAGGTTGTGCCCGAACGCAACATCTCGGCAATGGCTAGTTTTGAGCCATCGTACACGAATTGTGCATCCGCCCAACGTGCTTCGGCTGGCCAAATGTGATTTTGCAGCCAATCCATCAACGGCAAATCGTCTGCTAAACCTTTTAGCAATGCCATTGCTGCGTGGGTATGGGCATTAATAAGACCTGGCAATAAGGCGTGTTGCGCTAACACGACAGTTTGCTCAGGATTGTAGCGTGCCAATGCATCATCGACAGGCAGGATGTCAAGAATCTTGCTATCATTGATGGCTACCGCATGGTGCTGTAGTACTTGGTTTACCGCGTTTACGGTAATAATCCAGCGGGGAATAATGAGTAGTTCAATTTTCATCTGGGTGTTGTAAGATTGCAACTTCAGTTACCTTAACCTATTTATGCTGAAAACTGTCATGAGTCAACACGATTCTATACGAGCCGTCGAATGGAAAGATAATCATTTAGTCCTATTGGATCAGCGCAAGCTTCCGCAGCACGAACTTTATGTGCAAATTTATAGCGCGGAAGACACCGCCGAAGCGATTCGCAACATGGTTGTGCGCGGTGCTCCGGCTATCGGTATCGCTGCGGCTTATGCAGTGGTCATGGCTGCACGCAAAAGTTATAAACAATACCCCAATGACTGGCGCAATCGCCTTGCCAGTGAAGTGGAAACGCTGAAAAACTCGCGTCCGACAGCAGTCAACTTAATGTGGGCGTTACGCCGCATGTGCAGCGTGTTGGATGGTATCCAAGGTGAGCCAGAGCCTGTGTTATTAGACATGGCTAAACGCATTCACCAAGAGGATATTGATGCCAATTACCGTATGGGGCAATTAGGCAGTGAGCTGATTATGCCATCACATGGGGTTTTAACCCACTGCAATACAGGCTCATTAGCCACCGGTGGTTATGGTACAGCGTTAGGTGTGATTCGTAGTGCCTACGGTAGTGGCAAAATCGAAATGGTGTACGCTGATGAAACACGTCCGTGGTGGCAAGGTTCGCGCTTAACTGCATGGGAATTGGTTAAAGACAAAATCCCAGCACGTTTATTGTGCGACAGTGCTGCTGCGCATTTGATGAAGCAGGGCAAAGTGTCGTGGGTGATTGTCGGTTCGGATCGCATTGCCGCAAACGGTGACGTGGCGAATAAAATCGGCACTTACAGTTTGGCAGTGAATGCACGTTATCACGGCGTGAAATTCATGGTGGTTGCCCCGACCAGTACGATTGATGTGGAAACGCTCACGGGCAATGACATTCCGATTGAAGAGCGTCCACAAGATGAAGTGTTGCAAGTGGGTGCAACCCGTGTCGCGGCTAGCCAGATTCAAGCTTGGAATCCGGCATTTGATGTGACACCCGCCAGTTTGGTGGATGCCTTAGTCACTGAAAAAGGCGTGATCGAACGCCCGAATGCCGAGAAAATCGCGGCACTCATGGCAGTGTAACGGTCTTAGACAGCCTGTTGCATGTACAAACGCTCGTGCAACAGGCGTTCTAAGGAGATCGGAAGAGCGTCGTGT
>CAZTUZ010000301.1:0-2527 GCA_964617055.1 uncultured Thiothrix sp. | reverse complement strand
ACTTGGTATAAATTAAAGGAACGACGTAACATCGAATCCGCACCTTGGAAAGTGAGCATATACATCATCTGATTACCCGCAATGCGCGTATCCGTTGCCGCCATTCGCGTCGCGGTAACACCAATCACGGTCAAGATCAACAAAATGACTAACCCCCACAATAATACCGAACCGTGTTCGTAATGGTTTTGCGTTTTGTATTTCATACCTAACCCTCAACAACATTACGCAGTTGCACAACTGTCGAATACACTGCTCGCTTGTAACGATCATTTTTAGTGACTGTCACATCCAAAACGCGATAAGACTGAGCAGTTTTCACATCCAATACCTCAACCAGTGAACGCACCAAAATTCCCACCTGAATACTGACCACCCGTTGCCAATTCGCTGTCCCTACATTGTCAGCATCAGCGTAATACTCCACCGCACCATCACCATTGGCATCCACACCATACAGAAACTGGATATTTTCCACACCATTTACGATGGGCTTTTTCGAGGTATTGCGTGACCCCATGCAATAGAGAACCTCCATACCATTGCTGTCTTTCTCAACAAAAAAACTGTTGTAGATCAAAGCTGCCTGCATGGAAGGCGCGACATCCGCACGACAACCAGCAGGTAAACTGCCATTTGCGCAATCCGTGTAAACCACATCGTCGCCGATAAAACGCACGGCAGCCACATCACCATAGCTGTTGAAACTGTTTTTCGTCGCACGATTGATGACATCGCTGAGCTTCAAAATGCTATCGCTGCCAGCACAGGAAACGACAACAGGATCACTTGCACCGCTGTAGTACATGTAATCCCCAATCGGTAATTTATCAGGGGTGGCATACCCAGCATGTTCTAAATGTTTGGTCAGCATATCCAGTGCGACCCGCGCCGTTTCGTCCATCGAGGATAACTGGTCTCGCGTTTGGTAAGTGCGCTTACTACTAACGTAAATCGTGCCGACTCCGGCAACCAGCACCAAACTCACTACCATTGCGATCATCATTTCGATCAGCGTAATGCCTTGTTGTTTCGTTATTGGCATACATGAACTCCTACAACACGCTATCGAGTGAAATATTAAAGCTTTCAGTGTCAGCACCCGCCTGGTTTGAAGCATTGCGCTCATCCCATTGCAAATGGACACGAACCCCAGAACGACAATCCCCCGTGGGGCAACTCACCATCATTTGCCCATTCATCAAAGTATTCAATACGCCATTACTACCTGAACCTGCGCCGTAACCACACATCACACGATACAAATCGAATGTTGCTACCTGAGCATGGGTACAGTCAGTCACAGTTGCGCAATCTTTTGCTAAGGCAGTGGAACAGTAGGTACTTGCCGCCACAGGTGTTGAACCTGATGCGGGCAGTAGATAAGCAGAAGTGGGAACATTGCTACTATTCACCACGAACACTTCTGTTTTATTGGCACGCATTCGCTCTAACAGGTCATGCACCAACCATGTCGCCTGCTGCATTTGGTAAGAATTATGCGTGGTTTTCATGCTGGCAATCTGTAAACCTGCTAAACCCAGTAAGCCAGCAGACAGCACTAGAGTTGCAACTAAAACTTCTAAAAGGCTTAAACCAGTTTGTCGTTGACGAACGGGTAAGTATTTCGGCATACCTGCCACCTATTAATTTTATGATTTGGGGCTAATGTAACGCTTATTATACTAATAAACTACCGTGAAAAAATAAGAAATGAAAATAAGTCCGATAAACTGTATTTTTTAGCGTATCGACGGTGCTCTCACCCAAAACAAAAACCCCGACCAAAAGATCGGGGGGAGCAATATAAGCTCAATGACTCATGGCGCTGTTGCGTCATACTTACTCGTCGCAAAATGTTTGCAATAGGTTCAAACAAAATACACTCGCACCCGCACTGACCGACAAATAACGCCAACAAAACTCTTTACGCATTAATGGCAGCGCACGGAATAGGCAGGGTCAAAACTTGAACGCACACCGCGCTGACGTAATAAACGCTCAAGCTGTTTACCCAATTCACCTAAGTCCTGACTGTAAATAATCAAACCATCCAGCAATACCTGCGCTTTATTACGCTGTCGTTGTGAACGGACTCTGGGCTGAGATAATGTTTTTTCCATGATTCCTGTCCCCTTATTTCTGACCACTAATATACCCTCATGGGTTAAATATAGCTCAATTATGAATTTTCTGTGTTGTCTTCTGAGATATTTTAATGATAATGAGGAGTTTTAGGGTATTACCAAGTTTATGATAGAGATGATTAACGTAACACTTGCTGGCAATGATGCCCCACTGTGCTTTGTGGATGAACTAAGCACTTCCGAAATCAAACAATTGCAACAAGATGCGGCACAATGCGCTGGCTTGGTGCAGCCGTTTTTTCGTGACAACCTACAACAGGGCGGTTCAGGCCCAGAGTTGGCGATTATCCCAGCCGGACGCTTTGAAATGGGTTCTACCGCATCCGAATACGGCCACCGCCGCGAAGAAGCCCCCCGCCATCCGACATTGATACGCAAAT
>CAZTUZ010000300.1:0-2548 GCA_964617055.1 uncultured Thiothrix sp. | reverse complement strand
CGCGTGGTGTGGTTTCATGCAGCACGGAAGTATCTTCTCCCCCCGTTACAGCTTGTAAAAATCCGCCAAAAACATAGCCTGTACCGCCACGATACGCAATTGCTGCCCAACGCCCGCTGCGCCCTGCAACACTTTGCGTACTGCCCACAAAACGCTGCACGTCAACAGTAGCATGACGGTTCAAGCTCCCGATAGCACTTGCGGTGGACTCAGGTGCAGAACGCACTGTTAAGGTGGTTGAAACATCCACACGATAGCTTTCGCCCGCCCAAGCACTTACACTCAGCAACCCGATTACGCCCAATAAAAAGGAAAAAATTAACTTTTTCATCTGTATGATTCCCAAATCTTTTTGTCTATAGTTTCGTGACAACCATGAGTAGCTGAGGTTTCTGTGAAGAATCTGCATCACCCGTCATCAAGTTCCCTTTCTCAACAAAAAGGTTTCATTTTCAGGCTGTTACACTCTTTGTTGATTGTTGCTATTGTGGTCAGTTTAGTAGTTTTGTATAAGATGGGTAAACTCCAACATTTCCATGAATGGCCACAAGACACCAAAGTATGGCTACAAGAACAAAGTGAATCCTTTCGTTTTGCCACTGACGCACAAGACGATGAGCCACGCTCACGTCATGCAACTACCCGTGATGCGAACGAGGACAGCCACAAAGTTACGCGTCCCAAAGAAGATACCCAGTACACCGAAACCGGACGCTTTGCCATACAGGTTGCGGCAGGCTACGATTCACGCCAATTATATGCGTGGCGCGATGCCTTGCAAAATGATGGGTTCGATGCGTATTTGGTCAGCCTCAACACCGCCCAAGGTTTACTACTTAAACTGCGGGTTGGCTCTTACAAAACCCGCTCACAAGCCGAAAAATTACGCGAACGTCTACGCAACCGCTATCCTGAACAAGGTCTATTCGAGGATAGTTTCTTAGTGGAAGGCGACTAGCCTCCTCTACTATTGCTCAATGTGCTGCTTCTTTGGCAAACAAGTTGTATTGGAAGTTATATAAACCTTGACCCGCACAATACACACTGCCTTGAGCAACGTAAGTTGATGGGTGAATGCCCTTAGCATTCATTACCAACCCTTGCACTTCCTGCCCACATCGCTCACCCTTTGCGGGTGTACCAACCACAGCAATGATCGTTGTACTTTTGTCATGTTGATAAATTTGCACCTGATTTGTCCCTGGTGACTTCACAAAGTAGCAGGGCGAAGTGGGCTTTAACCAAGTGGTTGGAGCTGCCCTCCCTACCTGTAATTTGCATCCCCCTCCATCGTCCCACAATGCCAACGTTTTGCCTGCGACTGTCACCTGATCAGAGACGTGTGGCACAATGGTTCGTTCTGGCAAGGATAATGGCTGATTCTGTGGTGGGGTTGTTTGATCATCACAAGCACTCAGCAACACACACGCCATGAAAGCCTTCACGAACACACCATACGGACAACGGCATAGCAAATGCGTTAATAGATTGGCCAAAACCAGACCTCCTCGGCACGTTCAAAATAATCCAAACTACCGTGTGCCATACCAGCACCTTCCAAACTTGCATCAACCAAGCGACGCACTAATCCCGTACCATCCCACAAATCAATGTGATCGCCTTGATTACCTTCTCCCCAAAAATTGTGAAAACACACAAAACCCGTGCGACCTTTAAATGCTCCCCACGTTACATTTTTGCGCACTTCAACCCGCCCAAACCGCTCAGGATGACGACGCATCCAGTCCGCTAGTTCCCGCGCTCGCAACGTATGCCCCTGATGCCCACGATACCAACACATGCTTTTATCATAACCATGCAACAAACCACTGCGTAGCAGGCATGTTCCCATCATGATTGCGCACTGATTACCAAAATTAGCGTTTCCTACCGTATCCTTGCATGGAAAAATATCGCCATCCTTGATTGCAGGGTGATTTTGCCACAAACGCGCAAACCCTAAATTCACACCTTCTGTTGGCAAAACCGATGTAGTCAAAACCTCTGAGGTACTAGGAGCAGCAGGAATGGAAACAATAGACGTTGCTGGAACGGTTGTTTCTGGCGGGGGTGTATCCGCCATTTCTGGTGACGTGCTAGGTGTTACAGAGCCAATAGCAGCGGTATCCGTCACCGTTGCGCCTGTGTTCGTTACTACAGGTGACGACGGTGTTTGAGGCGCAGTGGTTGAGATTGGGTTTGAACGTCGCAACCACGGGAAAACACGACTCCAAAACGAACTCGGCGATGCGGGCATAAGTACACTCCTTGGCAGACTTTGCCTAACTATAGCAGACCCATTTCGCTTAAGAAGAAGGATTACTGGCAACGTTCGCGTAATTTGCTACTCCTTGGAAAATGGGCACTTAAAAATTCCATTTGATCCACCAAGATATTCCTACCCTGCAAATAAATATACTCGACAAACGTCGGCTGGAATGGCACGGCCAGTAACGGCATTCGCGCTTCCTCGGGTGTCCTACCACCTTTCAGGCTATTGCAGATCGGAAGAGCGTCGTGTAGGGAAAGAGTGTCTTCGCCTGTGTAG
>CAZTUZ010000299.1:0-2550 GCA_964617055.1 uncultured Thiothrix sp. | reverse complement strand
ATTCCGAGTGAGCAATATGAAGCATCAGCAGCATTGGGTTTAGGTTATTGGCAAATGCAGCGCAAGGTGATTTTACCACAAGCTTTAGCCACGGTTGTGCCGGGTATTATGAATAACTTTATTTCCACTTTTAAAGATACTTCATTAGTCACAATCGTAAGTTTATACGAGTTAACAGGTGCGTTGGATATTGCGGTTAATAGTGACCCGACGTGGATGCCGTATAAACTCGAAGGCTATTTATTCATTGCTGCTATTTATTTTGTGTTTTGTTTTAGCTTGTCACGTTACAGTCAGTGGATTGAACAGCAAGTGAATCGCGGAAAGGTGCATTAATGTCAGATTACATGATTGAATTTGCGAAAGTGAATAAATGGTACGGCAATCAGTTTCACGTTTTGCGCGATATTGATTTGCAAGTGCGTAAAGGCGAGCGCATTGTGATTTGTGGTCCTTCGGGGTCGGGTAAATCCACCTTGATTCGCTGCATTAACCGTTTAGAAGCGCACCAGCAAGGTACATTGACGGTGGACGGTTTGGCGGTGAATGATAATATCAAAACCCTGCACGAATTGCGCCGCAAAGTGGGAATGGTATTCCAACAGTTTAATTTGTTCCCGCATTTAACGGTATTGGAAAATCTCACACTTGCGCCGATTCAGGTGAATAAACTACCCAAAGCTGAGGCAGAAGCGCGGGCAATGGCACAATTACAGCGGGTGCGAATTGCCGAGCAAGCGCATAAATACCCGCTGCAATTATCCGGTGGGCAACAACAGCGCGTGGCAATTGCGCGGGCATTGTGTTTAACCCCGCAGATATTATTATTCGACGAGCCGACTTCCGCACTTGACCCTGAAATGATTAAAGAAGTGTTGGATGTGATGACTGAATTAGCCGAGCAGGGCATTACCATGTTGTGTGTTACGCACGAAATGGGTTTTGCCAAATCGGTGGCGGATCGGGTGATTTTCATGGATCAGGGGCAAATCATCGAACAAAATACCCCGCACGCTTTCTTTAATAATCCGCAAAACGACCGTACCAAAGCGTTTCTGGCAAAGATACTGGCGCATTAATAAATACATATGCCAGTATTCCCAAACGGTGCATTATAAGGTGACTTGCGTACCAATTTCGACCACTTGATCGCTGGGTAAATTATAATACGTTGCGGCACTTTCTGATTGACGCGTCATCCATGCGAATAAAGCGCACCGCCAATGAGGTAATACACCCTCGCAATCAACGATGGATGTGCGAGCTACAAAAAATGTCGCATCTTTAGGAATTGCCAGTTGATAATTAATGGTTTGTTGCAAGGCTTGATTTAAATCTGGCTCTTCGCGAAAGCCGAATTTGACTGAAATGCTATAAATTCCCGGTGTAAAACCTTTCACGGTGAGGTGTTCGTGATCTTCAATATAGGGTACATCTTCATTTTGTACATGAAGAAAAATAACATTTTCATGCATGACTTTATAGTGCTTTATGTTATAAAACAAGCGACTTGGGACGAGATTGGGGTTTGAGGCAAGGTATAATGCTGTTCCTTGTATACGCGGAATATCTAAATGAGCTTCGGTCACGAATTTACGCATGGTCATATTAATTTTACGACGGTGATCGGTAACAAGTTCACTGCCTTTTTTCCAAGTGGTCAGCAAAGTAAAAATTAAAATGCCCATTGTTAGCGGTAGCCAGCCACCGTGCCCAATTTTACTGAAGTTGGAGGCAAAGAACATGATTTCAAAAATACTGCAAATCAAAACCACGCCAATAATCGTGCGCCGCATTCGTTGATTAGGACGAGCAATAGCGACGGATAAAATCATTAAGCTATTAATAATCATTGCACCAGAAACAGCAATGCCGTAAGCGGCGGCTAAAGCACTGGATGATCCAAAACTTAGAACCAATAATAATACACCCAATAGCATTAACCAATTAACACTTGGAATATAAATTTGCCCCCGTTCGGAATCAGAAGTATGCTGAACACGAATACGCGGTAAATAACCCAAGCGAGAAGCTTGTTGTGTCAGTGAATATGCACCAGAAATCGTGGCTTGTGAAGCAATAACTGTTGCCATTGTGGCTAATATAATGAGTGGCATGAGTAAACCATCTGGTGCAAGCAAATAAAAAGGATTTTCAGTAGCTTGCGGGTTGCGCAAGACTAATGCACCTTGCCCAAAATAATTTAACATGAGTGCTGGAAATACAAGATTGTACCAAGCTAATCGAATGGGTTTTGCACCAAAATGCCCCATGTCGGTGTATAAAGCTTCTCCACCAGTTAATCCCAAAAACACGGCAGATAATAAAACAAAGGCCGCAAATGGGTGGTGAATAGTAAAGTCTAATGCCAATAATGGATTTAGGGCATATAATATTTCTGGTGTTTTTATAATGCTCGTAATGCCAAAAATTGCTAATGTAATAAACCAAATTAGCATAATGGGTCCAAATAATATGCCGACTTTTGCTGTTCCGTGCTTCTGAATAAGAAACAAACTGATTAGGATGCCGACAGTGATGGGGATAATA
>CAZTUZ010000298.1:0-2569 GCA_964617055.1 uncultured Thiothrix sp. | reverse complement strand
ATGAATGTTCAATTAAGGATTTGACGATTTCCCAATCGAGTCCGCCATTGCCACAGCCCAGTGGGGGGATTGCAATTGATTTAATCTGATAGTCTTGAATAACTTTTTTTAAATCAATCAGTCCTTGTTCAATAAAAATTAATTCGGATTTGCCACGCCAGTGTTTTTTGGTGGGAAAATTGATAATAAAACGTGGGTTTAGCATTGCGCCCGTGTTAAAGACGAACATACTACTGACTTGTACTTGTTGCTGCTGGCAGGCTTTTGCATAAGCGTCAAAATTCTCAGGAAAGGCTTGTTTAAATTGCAAAGCAATACCCTTGCCCATGATGCCTACACAGTTGACTGTATTGATCAGGGCTTCGACGTTAGCTTGTAGTAGATTGCCATTAACGTATTGAATCATAAGCTAATAATACCAGTTTTCGCGTATGACTGCACGAGGTTTATGTGTGTTGAGACTGCTATTTAGTATAGTTTCCACTTGTTGTTTTTGCTGTTCGCTATAGACGGCGATAGCGCGAATATAAGACCACGGAAACTTTTGATGAACTAAAAATTCGGCTTGGCGGCGGCGTTTTCGATCATTATCTTCGTCGGTATCATGCCAGTACTCAGCATTCATTAAATCCCAGTCAATTTGATTTAAGTCTTTTATCTCCGTGTAAAAATCACTCAAGTCCATCGCTGCATGACCATCGGTAAATGTCCACGGTAAATCCGTTTGATACAGGTCGGCCACATTTGCAAGCAGATAAATAATATCCTGTTGTGTTCCGGTATAGCCTACTACTTGCCCCTTATGAATGGCGTATAGCATGGGAGAGCGACGGCAAAAGTAAAAAGGTACGTAATCGTGCAATACCCCACCTTCGCAGCAAGGAATTTGTTTGGTGTGGCGGCGGGTTTGAATGTTTTGGTGGGCGATGTTGGTGTAGGCGTGTTGGACGAGATTGTGCGCCAATAGGTGATTCTGCGCCAGAATGGAGGGCAGGTTGTTGAGGTGGGTGATGTGATAAAGCCAAACTTTATCAGGTGTCGTAGTCATATCAACCGCGTTCTCCCTGTGAGTAGTTCCTGCATCATGCCCTGTTTGATGGCTTTGGTTTTGGTTAAGCGGGTTTCAAGGGTGTTGAGGTCGTCGTCCATGTCGGAGAGTACTTGAGCAATGGCTTGTTGTTCTAATTTCAAATTAGGACAAATTATTTCAATTTTCCACATTTCTGCTTTATTTAATTTTGCACGTGTTCCACTAGCTAAATATCTCAAAATGTTTTTATGTTTTAATGATTGATAGATAAATTCTTGGCTATATTCCGAATTTGCTTTAAGTATATGGGCGTGATTATTAACCCAGCATTTGCCTTTTATTCTATAAGCTATTGGTCTGTAGGAGTATTCATCAAAATACCCACCATCTTCAGCCATTAGAATAATATCATCATCAATTATATATTTATTTATCCAATCCACTATGCCATTAGCACCACAATAAGGGATATCACCTTTAATATTTAGTCGATCTTTATCATTAAGTGGGATTCTTAAATTATCTAAGCAAATGACAATGTCTTTTAAGCATAAAGCCGCCCAATCCTCCGGTATTTCCCCCAACTCCGTTGATTTCATGCCTTTGCCTTCGCCAAAACCTGCTAGGCGTTGCTTGCCTGTTAAAAGCTGTTGCATGGTGGCGGTTTTAATTTGGCGTTTTTTATCAATGAGTTCGGTTAGGGTTGTGATGAGTGCGTCAATATCGGATAAGGCGGTGGCGATGGCGGTTTGTTCTTTTAGTAATGGTATAGATATTTTAATATTCTGTATTTTATTTGCATTTAAACTAGGTACTCCAGATGCTTCATTGTGACTATACCAATTGATAGAACAAAATTTATAGTAAACAAATTTTGCTAGGGCTTGAGAGCTTATTTCTGTATAAAAAAGTGTATCAATAGTCCAAAAAGGTGTTTCTTGATATTGTGGTTTATCAATTGTCCCTTTTCTTCCAATTAAAACAGATTGCTGTGAATATAAGGGAGTATTAGTTGTGCCAATTTCACCTCCAGAAGCAAGTATTGGGTACATGCCGTCAGCTACTATAATATTCTGTTGGTTTTTGCCGTGTCTGACTTTCAAAATGAACCCTAGTGGTTTTACCTCCCAATCCTCAGGAATCACCCCTACCTCAGTCTGCTTATACCCCGCCCTTACCATGACAACCCCATCGCTTGTAAATGCCCCGCCACCTTCGCACTCAACCCTTCCACCTCAGCCTCCAACACAGGCAAAGGCTTAGCATAGCGCTCGTGCAACACCTTCAAACGATTCGCCAACTGTTGCGTCACCCGCTCCACTTCCGAGCGAATCCGCTCCTCCAAATCCGCCAACCACTTCTCATCCACCACCAACACCTTCACATCCAGCTCTTGTAGCGTCGAGTACTTATTCTTCACATCCTGCGCCAGTCGTTCCTGTGCGGTTTTTAACTTATCCTTAGCCGTTGCTTCCGCATCCAATAACGCCTTAGCCCGTTTCAAAGTCTCGCGATCGTCCTTATCGGTTACCACTTTCA
>CAZTUZ010000297.1:0-2579 GCA_964617055.1 uncultured Thiothrix sp. | reverse complement strand
TACGTCACCCACGACCAAGAAGAAGCACTCTCCATGTCTGATCGATTACTAGTCATGCACAACGGTCAGGTACAACAAATCGGAACACCGCGTGAAATCTACGAAGCTCCGCGTAATTTATTCGTCGCGAAATTCATTGGTGAAATCAATGTATTCGATGCCATTATTCGCCAAGAATTGGGCGAATGGCGTTACATGGCTGAATTGAACAACACTATGCGTGAAATTCATACTACGCAACGTTTTCAAGTTGGTGACAGCGTGCACGTTTTACTCCGCCCCGAAGATTTACGCATTGATTGCCACCCAGATGCAACACAACGTAAAGGTTTTGCTGGTAAAATCGTCGAACGGCATTACACAGGACAAACACTAAACTCCCAAATTCGCTTGGAATGCGGTTTGATGGTTCATGCCCACGAATTTTTTGACGAAGATGACCCCGATTTTGACTACAGCATTAATCAAGCCGTCGGTGTAGATTGGGTTGTAGGCTGGGAACATGTCATCGCTATACATCCTTAAGGCAAGGGAGAACCCAATAACCCTTAATTAATGTAGGGTTTTGTCTAGCAATATCCTACCATTACCTAACAAAATTCCGCGTCACCCACCCTTTTGCTTTGGCATTGCACGATCCCGACAATTTTGCAAGCATTATCAATGCTAAACCCAGCGAAATGCTCGACTATAGAAAAATCTGGACTCGTACATTTTGTTTGTATTATCCACAATAACAGAATCGTAATGATTAAAAATTAAACCAATTCAGTGTCGCGACGGTCATAACCCCGTATACTTTGGTCTTTATGCACAAGTTTCACTACTGCATTTGAGGGCGAATGTTGCAAATGGCTTGATCTGCAAAGGGGATGATCGTGGAACAGCACACCACTACTTTATTACAAAATATTTTATTATTGTTAGTTTTGTCCGTTGGCGCTGTCGCCGCCTTTCGCGCTTTCCGTTTACCACCGATTTTAGGCTATTTATTAGTCGGTGTATTAACAGGCGAACACGCACTAGGTTTCATTAGTAATAATGACGACCTCGCCTTTATGGGGGAGGTCGGTGTGGTTTTTCTACTGTTTGCCATTGGTTTGGAGTTTTCGCTCAAACAGTTCATGGCCATGCGAACCACAATTATTGGTTTGGGGGGGCTACAGGTGCTGATTTCCTCGGTAGGTGGAATGCTTATTCTGCACTACTTTGGAATGGGATGGGCAGGAGCATTAATCGCAGGCGGTGCAATTGCCATGTCATCCACCGCCATCGTGGTAAAACAACTGACAGATCAAGGCGAAATGCGAGCGCGACATGGACAAATGGCATTGGGCATCCTGCTATTTCAAGACATTGCGGTTGTTCCATTTTTGATTATTCTGCCTGTTTTGGGTGGTCATACGGATGTCGCACTTAATCCAACGGAGTTATTACTCATCTTTGCCGCAGATGCAGGTATCTTCATCTTGATGTTATTGGTTGGGCATTACACACTACGCCCATTGTTTCACTATATTTCACGGACAGAATCGACCGAATTATTTAATATTACCGTTTTGCTTGTCGCACTAACTGCCGCTTGGATCACACAAAACTTGGGGCTATCGCTGGCATTGGGGGCATTTTTAGCGGGCATGTTGTTAAGCGAAACCGAATACAAGCATCAAATTGAGAGTGAAATCCGCCCCTTCCGCGATATTTTGATGGGTATCTTTTTTATTACCGTCGGAACTAAACTCAATTTCCATGCATTGCCTGACCTTTGGCTACCGATTCTTCTGCTGGTATTGGGTTTAACGGTTGGTAAAGCCCTTCTCATCACCGCCATTACGCGCCTCTTCCAAAATAACACAGAAGTCGCCCTACGCACGGGTATGGTCGTTGCACAAGGTGGGGAGTTTGGCTTTGCACTACTGTCTCTTGCGTTGGATAACCACTTGATTAACGCGAATGAATCACAAAGCGCACTAGCCGCTATCGTCATTAGCATGGCGTTATCACCATTAGTCATTCGTTACAACGAAGCACTCTCAAAAAAATTGCTGGGTGATTCTCACTTGCGCCAAAATCAACAGGACGCTGATGATTTCAGCCTCGCCGTTCAAGAAGTCGAAAATCATGTGATTTTGTGCGGCTATCGACGTATGGGGCAAAATTTAGCCCATTTTTTGCAGGAACAAAACGTACCCTACGTCGCCTTAGACCTAGACCCACGCATCGTGGAGGAAACATGGGAAGCAGGCGACCCTGTGTACTATGCAGATGCCACACGCCCTGAAATTCTTAGTGCTGCTGGACTCTCTCGCGCCAAGATGGTGGTCATTACAGTCGTTGAATCCGAAGTCGCCAAACGCATTACCGAAGCGGTACGCCGCAAACACCCTGATATTCCCATCCTCGTGCGTACACGCGGCGATAGCCACATTGATGAACTTGAACGCTTAGGCGCAACTAGCGTACTGCCAGAAATCCTTGAAGCAACGGTGATGATTACCCATCGAATGCTAGAACAGTTAGGCTTTAGCCCCAATGAAGTGTTTCAAGTCATTGAAAAAATACGCGGAGATAGTTATCGT
>CAZTUZ010000296.1:0-2581 GCA_964617055.1 uncultured Thiothrix sp. | reverse complement strand
ATCAGCAGCTTCGAGGCTGGCGCTGAAGCACGCACAGAGGGTACGGTTGTCTCCGTAACGGATGGTATCGTTCGCCTGCACGGTTTAGGCGATGTCATGTCCGGTGAGATGATCGAGTTCTCCAACGGTTCTTATGGCTTGGCATTGAACTTGGAGCGTGACTCTGTCGGTGCGGTTGTTCTCGGTGACTACAAAGGTATCACTGAAGGCGACACTGTAAAATGTACCGGACGTATTTTGGAAGTGCCACACGGTCGTGGTTTGCTAGGTCGCGTTGTTGACGCGCTGGGCAACCCCATCGATGGTAAAGGCCCTGTTGATAACGACGGCTTTGCGCCAATCGAGCGCGTAGCACCAGGCGTTATCGAGCGTAAATCGGTTGACCAACCTGTGCAAACAGGGGTCAAAGCACTGGACTCCATGGTTCCTATCGGCCGTGGTCAACGTGAATTGATCATCGGTGACCGTCAAACGGGCAAAACTGCGGTAGCAGTTGATGCAATCATCAACCAAAAAGGCAAAAACGTAAAATGCATTTACGTTGCGGTTGGTCAAAAAGCATCGTCCGTTGCTAACGTTGTACGCAAACTCGAAGAGTACGGCGCACTGGAATACACCACTGTGGTAGCGGCAACGGCTGCTGACCCAGCATCCATGCAATACCTCGCACCTTATGCAGGTTGCACAATGGGTGAATACTTCCGTGACCGTGGCGAAGATGCGTTGATCGTTTATGACGATTTGACCAAGCAGGCTTGGGCTTACCGTCAAGTTTCCTTGTTGCTGCGCCGCCCACCAGGTCGTGAAGCGTACCCAGGGGACGTTTTCTATCTCCACTCCCGTTTGCTGGAGCGTGCAGCGCGTGTCAACGCGGAATACGTTGAAGCATTCACTAATGGTGAAGTGAAAGGTCAAACCGGTTCATTGACCGCGTTACCAATCATTGAAACCCAAGGCGGTGACGTTTCTGCGTTCGTTCCGACCAACGTAATCTCGATCACTGACGGTCAGATCTTCTTGGAAAGCGACCTGTTCAACGCGGGTATCCGTCCTGCGATCAACGCAGGTCTGTCAGTATCTCGCGTAGGTGGTGCTGCACAAACCAAGATCATCAAAAAACTCGGTGGTGGTGTACGTTTAGCACTTGCTCAGTACCGTGAATTGGCGGCGTTCTCTCAGTTCGCATCTGACCTCGACGAAGGCACTCGTAAGTCTTTGGCGCGTGGTCAACGTGTAACTGAACTGATGAAACAGCCTCAGTTCTCTCCACTGTCCGTAGCAGAAATGGCTTTCTCCTTGTACGCGGCGAACGAAGGTTTCCTCGACGACGTAGATGCGAAGAAAATCGTGGATTTTGAAGCAGCAATGCTCAGCTACCTGCGTTCTTCCGAGAAGGCATTATTGGATAAGATCAACGAGAAAGGTGATTTCAACGGCGAGATTGAAAGTGCAATGAAAAAAGCACTGGAAAACTTTAAGTCGAAAAGCACTTGGTAACGGGAGGTCATTCCTATGGCAGTTGGTAAAGAAATACTGACCCAGATCAAGAGCATCGGCAATACCAAAAAGATCACCAAAGCAATGGAAATGGTTGCTGCGTCCAAAATGCGCCGTGCGCAAGATCGGATGAAAGCCAGCCGTCCTTATGCTGAAAAAATGCGCCAAGTGGTGGGTCATTTGGCAAATGGTAATCTGGAATACAAACACCCTTATACCCTAGAACGCGAAACAGTTAAGCGTGTTGGTTACATCATCATGTCCTCAGATCGGGGTTTGTGTGGTGGCTTAAACGTCAACTTGTTCAAAAAAGCGTTGCAGAGCATTGCTGAGTGGAAAAAACAAGGTGTCGAAGTCGACATCTGCGTTTTTGGTGCGAAAGCGGCTGCATCGTTTCGCCGTTATGGGATTGTCGCTCAAAAAACCCACATGGGCGATGCGCCTAAAGTGGCAGAAATGATCGGCACGATTAAGGTGATGCTGGATGCTTACGAGGAAGGCCGAATTGATCGCCTGTTCTTGGTCGAGAATGAATTCGTCAACAGCATGACGCAACGTCCACAGGTGACACAGCTCATCCCCGTGGTAGCGTCGAAGGTGGATTCAATCAAGCACCATTGGGACTATCTCTACGAACCTGAATCGAAAGACGTAATTGATGCGTTGATGCAGCGATACATTGAATCGCTGGTTTACCAAGGCGCGGTGGAAAACGTTGCTTGTGAAATGGCAGCGCGGATGGTAGCGATGAAAAGCGCGTCCGACAACGCGGGTAAAATGATTGGTGAATTGAAGCTGATCTACAACAAAGCGCGTCAAGCGGCTATTACTCAGGAAATTTCCGAGATCGTTGCAGGTGCTGCGGCTGTCTAAGGCTGTTACGGATTTTAAATTTTAGTGAGGTACTGAATAATGAGTACTGGAAACATCGTTCAAGTTATCGGCGCGGTTGTCGACGTGGAATTCCCACGCGCAAACGTTCCGGCAGTCTACGATGCGTTGACAGTAGCCGACCAAGGTCTGACTTTGGAAGTCCAGCAGCAGTTGGGTGAGGCATTGTACGCGCTATCGCGATGGGGGCTTC
>CAZTUZ010000295.1:0-2585 GCA_964617055.1 uncultured Thiothrix sp. | reverse complement strand
GAGATCTATCGCTGTGACTGGAGTTCAGACGTGTGCTCTTCCGATCTCTTCGGAAAGCGCGTTAGCCAATGGCGAACTCCCTGCCCTGCAACGCTTTACAGTGGCAGCGATTTTCCGCGTTGACATGCAACAATATGACACAGGATTTGCCTATGTGAACATTGCTGACGCGGCGACTACCTTTAACATGGGTAATGAAGTCACGGGGTTACGCATGACCTTGAATGACCTGTACCTTGCCCCAAAACTTGCGCAAGACATTCTCAATCGGCTTTCCCCCGAATGGGACACAATGTGGGTGAATGATTGGACACACCTCAATGAAAACCAATTCAAAGCCATTCAAGCGCAAAAATCTGTCATGTTCATTATTTTATTGCTGATTATTGCGGTGGCAGCATTCAACTTGGTATCAACCTTGGTCATGGTGGTAACGGATAAAGAATCCGACATTGCCATTTTACGCACCTTGGGATTATCGCCTGCACGGGTCATGAAAATCTTCATGGTGCAAGGCACATTAATTGGCGTGGTCGGTACGAGCATTGGCGTATTGCTTGGCGTGTTGCTTGCCAGCCATTTGGATGTGATTGTGCCGTTTTTAGAACGCTTGTTTGATACGCACTTTATTAACGCCGACGTGTATTTCATTAGCGAATTGGAATCGCGCGTTAATGTTAGTGATGTGATGGTGATTGCTTTTAGTTCCCTACTGATGTCCATTCTGGCGACGCTTTACCCTGCGTGGCGTGCGTCCAAAGTTCAACCTGCGGAGGCTCTGCGTTATGAGTAATGTGATTATTAACTGCCAAACCATTAGCAAACGTTTCCAAGAAGGGCGTTTGGATGTGGAAGTATTACGCAATATTGATTTCACGGTACATGCAGGCGAAAAAATTGCGATTTTAGGCAGTTCTGGCAGCGGCAAAAGTACCTTATTGCACATTATGGGCGGCTTGGATTTACCCTCAAGCGGTCACGTTGAAGTCTTGGGCAAACGCATGGATCAGCTTTCGGACACCGAACGCGGTTTATTGCGCAATCATTCGATGGGCTTTATCTACCAATTCCATCACTTACTACCAGAGTTTACCGCGCTGGAAAACGTCGCCATGCCGTTATTGATTCGCGGCGTAAAAGTTCCCGAAGCGCGTCAACAAGCCAGCGACATCTTGGGTAAAGTAGGTTTAGGCGAACGTTTAGACCACAAACCTGCACAATTGTCGGGCGGTGAACGCCAACGCGCTGCGATTGCCCGCGCTTTGGTGACACGCCCGCAAGCTGTATTGGCGGATGAACCAACAGGCAACCTAGACCAACAAACCGCAGAAAACGTGTTTAATCTCATGCAGAGTTTGAATGCCGAACTGCAAACCGCGTTTGTAATTGTTACCCACGATTTGCAATTGGCTAGTAAAATGGACACCATTTACCGCCTTGTGAATGGCGTACTCACCCGCGAACGTTAGCCGGATAGGGTTGTGGTTGTAGACGGTGGCAAAGCTCTCACAGCACGCTGCCGTTTACGTTGTTGCCATTGCCGCCCAATATTCCAACGCCAAACCAATAACAAACCGTAATAACCCAACGCCGCCGAACAACTCGCCAACACAACCGTTCCTAATGCCAATGGCTGCCAAATGTGTGGCAAACTGTGCGTCAACCATTGCAAGCTGGCTTCAAATTTAAATGCACGATAATGCCCACCTAATAACTGTTTCCCCACCCAATAATCCAAGTAATACATGGGTGCCATGGTAAAGGGGTTGTTAATAAAAGCTGTTACAATCGCAATCGGTAAATTTGCCCGCCACACCACGACAGCAGTTGCTACCATCAAAACATGAAACGGTAATGGCAACCACATAACAAATAAACCTATAGCTAAGGCTCGCGATAAGGTGCGCCGATTCAAATACCACAAACAGGCAAGGTGCAGAGTATCGCCTAAAAACTGTAAATGTTTATGGGCTTTAAATGTTTCAGGACTAGGAGAAATCCGACGGAAAAACTTCTTGGGCATTGCATTTGCGGGACAACCAACAACACCGCCCATTATCCCCCCCCTTTTATGACACCTGCACCCTTTTCGTGAACAAAACGCTTATTGTTAGGCAAATGGTAATGTACTCTGTATAAATTTTGCCATCCTGTAGTAAAAAAACCACGCTGTTGTGAATTGGTATAAACTCAGGCCATATTTTGCGTGCCTTTTTCGCAACAATTCGGCTAGAATGGCATGGGTCGCGTGTCATTACTTAAATAAACCAACGTACTAGAGTGCATAGAATAAGACGATGGAAACTAACCCCAGCCTCAAACAACAAGTCATTCAAGCACTAAGCGACGTACTTCCCGCTGATGCCATTCTATCCAACAACGAAGTTCTGAGACCTTACGAATGTGATGGTTTAACCGCTTACCAACGCTTGCCATTGGCGGTGGTTCTCCCAACATCCACCGAGCAAATCCAGCAAGTGGTGAAAGCTTGCAACAAACTAGGTGTACCCATCGTGGCTCGTGGTGCAGGAACTGGACTTTCCGGTGGCGCGTTACCCCACGAACAAGGAATAGTACTGAGTTTG
>CAZTUZ010000294.1:0-2621 GCA_964617055.1 uncultured Thiothrix sp. | reverse complement strand
CCCTACACGACGCTCTTCCGATCTGATAGGCAATCAACTTGGCGACAGTATGTGTTGCATATTGGTAATCGTACCATCGTTATTAAACAAACGCTAAACTCCCTGCAAACATCCGCCTTAATTATTGCTATTCATAGTTTTTTGCCTATTTTTCTGTTGATGTTGCTGTTATCAATACTGGTGGTCATTATTGTGCGTCGAGCATTTGCACCAGTTTATGTGTTATCGGCAGACATTGCATCAAAAACAATTAAAGATTATTGGTTAATTCGCCCCAGTGTAATACCTAAAGAAATATATGAATTTTTCACAGCAATTAATCATATGATTAGACGTGTTGAATCCAGTTACGATGAGCAAAATCATTTTATTATGGAGGCAACTCATGAGTTGCGATCACCATTGTCTGCATTGAAAATTCAAATTCAATACTTGAATCAGCATTTTTCTACTAAAGAAAATAGTTCCTCTATTCACAAGATGTTACTAACGGTTGAGCGTTTGAGTAATTTGCTTGAACAGATGTTGGCGCATGGGCGTACCCAGTTTTCAGTAGAGGTTGAACAAGCAACGCTGTTTAATGAAGTAATTTTGGATACATTGGGTGAAATGGTTGATGCTCTTGAGTTTAAGCAGCTAACTATTGATTTGCAAATAGAGTCCTCATTGCCTATTAAGTTAAATCATTGGCAAGTAAAAACTATTGTTAAGAATGTAATTGACAATGCAATTAAATACACGCCTCATGGTAGTACTTTGTTAATTAAATATTCGCATAATGCGACACACACAATAATGGAGTTTCACGATAATGGTTTGGGCGTAGAGGATAAAGAGCGTGATTTAATTTTAAATCCTTTTCATCGCGTTTTGGGTAGTGATCAGGTCGGTTCGGGTTTGGGTTTATCTATTATTAATAATATTGTTAAAAAACACTGTGGCAGTATTACTATTTCAAAACAAGCTTTATTGGGTGGATTAAGCATTATTTTGATGATTCCTTTTCAATCAGATTGTAAGCAGCCAAAATAGTGTGAATGGAGCGGCAGTTATCAGTTCAAAATGACTGTAAAATAGTTTGTTTTCTGTGTGCTGCAAAGGGATTTTTTCTGGCAGAAATTCGCTAAACTAGGCTCATTCATCTCACGGGAATACAGTAGTGGATTGGTTAGAGCGCACGAAAGCATGGTTAAATCCTGAGAAAAATCCGGTATTGGAAAAACTGTTCCAACATCAAATACACTATTTACCAACATTATGGTTGTTGGGTAAAACGGGTGCTGGAAAATCGTCTCTTATTCATGCACTTACGGGTGATGAGCATGTGGTGATTGGCAACGGTTTTCAGCCGTGTACGAAAACAGCACAAGCTTATGATTTTCCTAAAGATAAACCCTTGTTACGTTTTTTGGATACGCGTGGTTTAGCAGAGGCTGATTATGATGCGAGTGAGGATATTGCCGCGTGTGAAAATCGTAGCCACGCGCTAGTGGTCGTGATGAAGGTTGATGACCCCGAGCAAAGCGCGGTGTTGAATGCGTTGCAGCAGGTGCGAGTGGCAAAGCGCATTCGGTATATCATTGTGGTGCACACGGGGATGTTGCTAGTGGATGAGGCGATGCGTCAGCAGGCGATTGCCTACAACCAGCAGCAGGTTGAAACTGTAGTGGGAAGAGCACTAACGCACGTTGTGGTGGACTTTATCGGCGAGCACAACCAAGCTGTTGGTTTGCAAGCATTACGGCAGGTATTGGCGGAGATTTTGCCCATTTTGGCACAGTTGCAACAAGCGGACGACAGCCAAGATCAAGAGGCTATGGGGTTTGCCGAAGTGCGGCATGAGGTGCTGTGGTACGCGGGGGCGGCAGCGGCAAGCGATGCATTACCCGTCGCGGGGGCTGTGGCGGTTTCTGCGATACAGGGTAAGTTGTTTCACAGCTTGGCGAGCCATTACGGTTTAACATGGGATCGGCGTTTATTTTCAGAATTATTGGCGGCATTGGGTGCGGGATTTGGTATGCAATACGCGACACGCTTTGGTATTCGGCAGTTAATTAAGTTGATTCCTGTTTATGGGCAAACGGTTGGTACGGCAACATCTGCAAGTATGAGCTTTGTTGCAACATACGCGCTGGGTCGAGTAGCAGCGAAATACTTCTACCACCGTTATCATGGTGAACAGGTTAGTCGTGAAACGCTGCAAGCATTATACGAGCAAGTTTTTTCTGAAATGTTGGGCATGAAAGATCATGAAAATAAACCAATCATCTAAGTTACTTACCCTATTACAACGTTTATCTACAAAGCTTGTTCCCTTTTTGTTATTGCTAATAGGGATTCCATTATTGATTTTATTGGGATTTGGGGTTCATGCGATTTATGTACAGGGTTACTTATTGGTTTTTATGGTGCTAATAACTGTTTGTAGCAGTATTTTAGCAGTGGTTTGGTGGAGTTTTCATGCTCAATCACAGCAATCACTACAGAACTTACAAGCAGTGAGTGCTTGGGTGCAAGTTTCACCAGATTGGAATGATAAAGATACACAATTATGGCAAGCTTTAAATCAAACCATTGAGCAACAGTTACAGGAAAATGAGATCGGAAGAGCACACGTCTGA
>CAZTUZ010000293.1:0-2655 GCA_964617055.1 uncultured Thiothrix sp. | reverse complement strand
TCATGGTAAAAAACTTCCTGTGGGCAAAGTACGCACATGGCGACGAACTCACCGCCTACCTTGCCAACCAGCAAGCCGTTACTGTACCTGAACACGCTATCGGCAATCCTGAAACGGTAGCGGAATCGGCAACAACTGAGGCAACCAACCCGCAACCGGAAAAGCAGCCCTTTGGTTTCACAGGCAGCAAGTCACCTGCTGCAAGCAGTGCAGACCGCAACCGCGCCGCTTACATGCGTGTAAATACAGGTACATGTAACACACATGCATGTAATACACAGGAACATGTAAATACACGCGCATGTAATACACATGAACATGTAAATAACATGCATGTAGGCAATAAGCAAAGTAGTGGAAAATCAACAAACTACGACAGTGCAGCCAGTGCAAAAGTAGGCAGCATGATCGACTGCCCACAGTGCGGAACGACCTTCCGTAAGGCTAACAAATGGCACACGTTCTGCTGTCCATCATGCCGCGACAACTGGCACAACGAGCAAAACCCTGAACGCATTGCAGCACTGAAAGCAATCAAACGCCGCAAGTCGGCATAACCCAACGGGGCGGGGTTATGCCCTGCCCTTAACCAACGGAGAACCCAACAATGGCAAACGTCCCTAATATGCAATTCACCAACTTGGATACCTACAAAGCGAAAATCCGCAACCGTAAAAACACCGACCAACCACCCACAGATCGGGCATTAACCATTCGGGAAGTGGGCGACAAAATCAACGCCAGCCGTTCCACGATTTACCGTTGGATGGCAGAAGGCACGTTTCCCCAAGGCAAGCGTTTCGGCAAATGTTCGGTGCGCTGGTTGGAATCGGATATTGACCAATGGATGCAAGGCAAGTAAGAAGGGAAAGTTATGAACAACCCAAATGAAAAAGCCCTTGATACCGCAAATACCAAAGGCTTCAGAAAACAAACTTTCAACGATTTGTACCCCGATTATAGAACATCGGGTGACAAGTCGCCACTGCCAACCCACGCCGTTTTAACAAATTTCCGGCAACTTATCGTAGAAACGTTAGGCAATGCCCCTGTTTTGCTCAAACCCACGGGCAAGTTAGAACGCTTTAGCAGCAATGGTAAACGTGGGGATTTGTCCGGTTGGTACGTTCTGCACCTGCACCACGATTACGCCGCTGGCGCGTTTGGTTGCTGGCGCACGGGCATTACCCAAACGTGGCACAGTGCCAACGGAACGCAACGGCTAACAGATGCAGAATGGCAGGCTATCCGCCAAGCGATTGCCCACGCCAAACAGCAACAAGCGCAAGAACGCGCTGCAAAAGCCGCACAAGCACGCCAACAAGCCATTCATTTGTGGTCGACTGCCACACCTGCCGACCTTGCCCACCCGTACTTAGTGCGTAAACAAGTGGACGCGTACAACATTCGCCAACACGCTAACCAGCTATTGATACCGTTGTGTAACCTTGATGGAACGTTGCACAGCCTACAAACCATCACCGCCAATGGGGAAAAACGCTTTCTGGCAGGCACGCCTAAGCGCGGCTTATTCCACCTGATTGGTGAGGCATTGGATAACCCACGCGGCGTTTACCTGTGTGAAGGGTATGCAACGGGCGCAAGCCTGTACCAAGCCTATCACCTACCCGTATTAGTAGCGTTTGACGCTGGCAACCTGTTACCCGTGGCACAAGCCTACCGTACCCGTTTCCCCTTCATCCCCGTGACGGTGTGCGCCGACAATGACCGCAAAAGCGACGTGAATACCGGACTCACCAAAGCGCGGGAAGTCGCCAACACCGTACCAAACGTGGGCTTGATCGTGCCGCAATTCCCCACAAGCGCACCGTTACACCTGTCCGATTTCAACGATTTAAGCGTACTGCTGGGAAGCAGCACTAAGGAGATAACCCAATGAATAACACTATCAATACATTCCTGCACACTGAAGCACCTATTAACCATCAGCAACAACCTGTGCAAACCGATACAGGTATTTTTACCCCTAAACACGACGGGGTGTATTTTGAAGGTTTTGGGCGCGACGGGCAGCCATTACCCGAAAAACGCATTTGCTCCTTGCTCAAGGTTGTGGCAGACACACGCACCGTTCAGGGTAATGGTTGGGGTATCTTGCTGGAATGGCGTGATTCCGATAACCGCGAACA
Organism: uncultured Thiothrix sp.; assembly: GCA_964617055.1. Classification (GTDB taxonomy): domain Bacteria; phylum Pseudomonadota; class Gammaproteobacteria; order Thiotrichales; family Thiotrichaceae; genus Thiothrix. The sequence goes on along the minus strand of CAZTUZ010000293.1, from coordinate 505 downwards.
ACGTTGGGCAATGCCTAAGCGATTATTAAGCGATGGCGGTGCGGAAATTGCGGGGGAATTGTTAGACCGTGGGTTATGGATTGCCCCCAACAAACGAAACAAAGTGCTGGAATACATCACCGCGACACGCACTACTAAGCGCATTACCTGCACGGATCGCACAGGCTGGCACGGTCAGGCGTATGTCACACCAGAACGTGTTTATGGTTTGGACGGCGACCAATACATTTACCAAGCGGAAGGAGTCGGCATTGACAGTATCATGAGCACGACCAGTACCTTAGTCGACTGGCAAAACGCTGTAGCACGCTATGCGGTGGGTAATGCTCGCTTAATGTTCGCCATTGCTACGGCATTCGCGGGGACATTAGTGACTCCTGCCAATGTTGAATCTGGCGGCTTTCATCTGGTTGGTGGTTCATCATCAGGCAAAACCACCGCGCAACGGGCGGCGGCTTCGGTATGGGGGCAACCGGATACGTTTAAGCGGTCATGGCGTTCCACT
>CAZTUZ010000292.1:0-2656 GCA_964617055.1 uncultured Thiothrix sp. | reverse complement strand
AAACCACGTTGATTGTCAATGCGTAGTGGAATGCCAGCATTGCTTAAACAGGCTTGTACCTGTGCGGCGAGTTCGGGCACACCATGAGCAGGGTATTGCAAGCGATACAAACGGTTCGGGAAGCCGCCAAAATCGTGAATGGTGGCGGGTTTTGCTACCGTGCTTAAGGTGGGGTTCGTGCTGGTCCAATGCGCAGAAAGTACCAGAATGGCTTTAGGTCGGGGTAAATTCTTGCCTAATTGTTGCCAGCACGCCAGCGTTGGAGAATCTTGCTGTAATACAATGTCGGGTGCGCCGTGCGAAACAAAGACAGTCGGCATTAACATGGTGAAATTCCTTGCATTAAATCACTAATGCCATCCAGTTTATGCACTAACGAAAGGTTGATAAATACAGTAGAAATAAAAAGATTATTCGCTTTCAGTTAAGAGTGTGATTGCCAACGGTATATCTTCAAATTCACTCGCCCGTTTAAAAATACCACCCCTTCATCTTCCAGCAACCGCTGTTGTTGCAACTCACCACCCATATCCGTTCGCCCTAAGCTGATTTTTCCTTGTGCATTAATCACGCGATGCCACGGCACATCGGTGTAAATTGGCAAGGCATGGAGCGCATACCCTACTAATCGCGCATGGTTTGGCAAACCTGCTAAAACCGCAATATCGCCATAAGTGGCGACATTTCCTTCAGGTATTTGCCGAACTGCATCGTAAATGGATTGATAAGTATCAGAAATGGGCATTGGTTTTCACTGCGCAAATCCCTAACTTAGCGGTTTTGTTAATGCAAGGCCAGTGACCAGTACACGATCGATCACTGGCAGGGTAGGAATATTTAGGCCACTTTTTGAATGTAGAATGAGCCAGGATTGCGTTCTGGTGTTAGATAGGGGGCTATGGCTTTTAGTTGCTCGTGGTGGTGGTGGTGTAAAAAGTTTAATGCGCCAATAATCTTCCACTCTTTATTGTTACTCAAAAAAGCTTCCAATAAATATTGTTCATTCCACAGACGCACTTCGTCTCTGACCCATTCGGGCAAGTAATTTCGTGGTGAGAAAATATCGTGAATATGAACAATAACGCCAGGGTTTAGAGTCGGTAACAATTCTAAATACTCAAACAAAACATCACCATGTGGTCGAATAATGTGAGATGAGTCAATAAATAGAATGTCATTCGCTTGTAATTGCGCGAAGAATGCTACATCCATGTCTTCTACTTTTTTGCGTACCACTGTCACACCGGACTGTTCTAACCACGGCATTTCGTAAGGCTCAATGCAAATGTGTTCACAGTGATAACTGGGGGTTGCTTGTTGATTAGCGCGGATCGCTTTAATCGCCATTAATGTCGAATTACCGCTACCAATTTCAATAATGCGTGTTGGGCGTACAGTGCGAACGAGTTGATACCAGTATTCGGCATCACCAGATTCAAAGTTCTGATTATTGAAATGAAACTCGATGTTTTTCCCTTTTTTATTTGGTAGGTTCTGTAATTCGTCAGCGTATTGAAAACGTTGTAATAAATCCAGTTGTTCTGCCACGTTCCAATCAATACCAGGTAACTTTCTATCCTTTGTAAAGTCAGATTGTTGTGTGCTGAAATCAAACTGCGGTTCGTAATAATGATTTTGAATTGGTAATACACCAATCTTTAATAATGCATCACGGCAACGGGGGAGACGATGTAATCCAGCTTGGCGAACCTTTTTCATTAGCCATGCTGTTGGGTAAATAAAAGGTGATAAAAATAAATCGGCGGTTGGTAAGAGTGGTTGAATGAATGCTCTCATGAAATACTCCAAAATGATCTCGGTTATAATTAATAGCGGCTTTGGCGTAATGTCCTAACCTTTTAATTAAAAAATTAATTCTAGATAAAATTATATCTATGGGCTGTACTCAGGATGAATAGAAAACTGATTTAAGGTATTAGTTAAAATGACGGATGGTATATTTCATTAAACCGATAGCCCCAAAGCCCGTAAATCTACCCGAATCCAATTAAATTATAGGATATGAATAAAAAATTTTTATTTTATTATCTTTAAAAATTTAATTTTATGACTGGTGTTTTTATATCATTATGATTCTAAAGGTATTGTCTTGTTTGGTTAATCATGTATTTTTATCATTTTTATGGGTATTTTTAATTTTTTGCTAGATAGAAATAATCTTGTTACTTTTTGATCAGCTTGGTGTAATAATGCTCAGTGATTATTTTATAATCACACTTAGGGGCTATTATGAAACATCTTTATACCATCGGTATGACAGCGGGGCTGTTGTTGGCTACTCCTGCGGTTCACGCGCAAACCCTTTTGGGTACTTATTACGGTAATCAAGGTTGGTCAATGAGTGATGTAACCAATCTTGAGCAGTGGCAAGGCAAGAAAAACGCGCTTGTCGAGTTGTATACGGATTGGACAGAAACATCGGAATACTTATTGTTCACCTACCAACTGCCGTTTATTTGGGATCATGGTAACGTACCTGTCATTACATGGGAGCCTTACGTCGCAAATGGTACGCCCGATGATATTGAAACCCGTATTGCAAGCGGTAACTATGATAGCTATGTGGCTCGTTGGGGTGGGAAATTGCGCCAGTTTTTAGCGGGTGCAGATGGTGTATATGGAACAGCAGACGACC
>CAZTUZ010000291.1:0-2663 GCA_964617055.1 uncultured Thiothrix sp. | reverse complement strand
GCTGCTTCATCCAAGGTCGGCGCAATTAATACACCATTTTTGCCAATGCCTGCGACTTCGCCCGCATCTGCACCGATCAAAGAACTCGCTGGGTGTTCGGTGGCAACGCTTAATTCAATGCCTTCTGCTTGGGCACAGGCTTCGACAAGGGCTTTGCCCATACGTCCGCCCGCGCCAACCACTGCAATTCGGGTTATTGTCATTTTTTCTCACCTTCAATCAGGTCTTTAAAGAAATCTTTCGCTTTATCCATAAAACCATGCTCTTGCGGGCTGTGCTTTTTCCCACCCTCGTGCATCGTTGCATCCAATTCTTCCAGCAATTCGCGCTGACGACGTGTTAAGTTGACAGGTGTTTCTACCACAACACGGCAAATCAAATCGCCTGTCATGGAACTGCGTACCGACTTCACCCCTTTACTGCGTAACCGGAACTGCTTACCCGTTTGCGTTTCAGGTGGAATCTTCAGACTGACTTTATTACCGTCTAAGGTTGGCACTTCCAATTCGCCGCCTAATGCCGCTGTCGCAAACCGAATCGGCACTTCGCAATGCAAATTATCGCCATCACGCTGGAATAAAGGATGGGACTTCACAAATACTTGAACATACAAGTCACCTGCCGGACCACCATTGATACCCGCTTCGCCTTCCCCTGCTAGTCGCACACGGTCACCATTGTCGACACCTGCGGGAATGCGCACAGAAAGCGTTTTTTGTTTTTCCTTACGCCCTTGCCCGTGGCAGTCTGTACACGGGTCAGCAATGATTTTGCCCGTACCATGGCAGTGTGGACAAGTTTGTTGGATAGCGAAGAAACCCTGCTGAATGCGCACTTGACCTTGCCCATGACAGGTCGGGCAAGTTTGCGGTTGCGTACCCGGTTTTGCCCCAGAACCATTACACGTTTCGCAGGTTTGCATAGAAGGTACACGAATATCGGTGGTTGTCCCGAATACGGCATCTTCCAACGATAATTCAAGATTGTATTGAAGATCACTGCCACGATAAGCACGGTTTGCCCCGCCGCCACCGCTGCGTCCGCCACGACCGCCACCAAAAATATCGCCAAAAATGTCCTCGAAAATATCGCCAAAACCCGCCTGACCCGCACCGCCACGTCCACCACCGAAACCACCTGCCGCTGGGTCAACCCCTGCGTGACCAAATTGGTCATACGCTGCGCGTTTCTGAGAGTCGCTTAGGATTTCATAAGCTTCTTTAGCTTCTTTGAACTTAGCTTCAGCTTCAGCATTATCGGGGTTGCGGTCAGGGTGATACTTCATCGCCGAACGGCGAAATGCCTTCTTCAGGTCATCGTCACTGACGTTTTTCTGCACCCCAAGGACTTCGTAATAATCCCGTTTGGACATGATTCTCGTTCCTGCTTATACAAAATCAGGCACAGCGAGGATACCCGCTGCGCCTGTAGTTACTTCCGAAGGGTTTAAGCTTACTTCTTGCCGTCAACTTCTTCAAACTCGGCATCAACGATGTCGTCGCCACCCGCTTTGCTACCCGCATGAGTACCAGCCGCACCGCCGTCCGCCTGACCTGCCATCGCTTGCATTAAGCTGCCAGAGGCTTCCATCAGTGCTTCGGATTTGCGGGTAATAACGTCTTTATTATCACCTTTTACTGCATCTTTCAGTTCGCTGATTAAAGATTCAATTTTCGCACGATCCGCACCGCTAACTTTATCGCCGTATTCTTTCAGCGATTTTTCGGTAGCGTGAATCATGTTATCCGCTTGGTTACGCGCATCGACCAACTCACGTTGTTTTTTGTCTTCCTCAGCGTGCGCTTCCGCGTCTTTCACCATTTTTTCAACTTCAGCATCGGACAAGCCAGAAGACGCTTTAATCACGATGTTTTGTTGTTTGCCAGTCGCTTTGTCTTTCGCCGTGACGTTCAAGATACCGTTTGCGTCGATGTCAAAGATAACTTCGATTTGTGGCATACCGCGTGGCGCAGGTGGAATGTCTTGCAGGTCAAAACGACCCAGTGACTTATTGTCACGCGCCATTTCACGTTCACCTTGCAGAACATGCACGGTAACAGCGGTTTGGTTGTCGTCTGCGGTGGAGAACACTTGCGATGCTTTGGTCGGAATCGTGGTGTTTTTGTTAATCAGTTTCGTGGAAACACCACCCAAGGTTTCGATACCCAATGACAGCGGCGTTACGTCCAGTAACAGAATGTCTTTCACACCACCGCTTAACACGCCGCCTTGGATAGCCGCACCGACCGCAACCGCTTCATCAGGGTTTACGTCACGACGTGGTTCTTTGCCGAAGAAGTTTTTCACCGCTTCTTGGACTTTTGGCATACGGGTTTGACCGCCGACCAAAATTACGTCATTGATTTGTGAAGCTGATAAGCCTGCGTCTTTCAGTGCGATTTTGCACGGGGCAATGGTGCGCTCAATCAAATCGTCAACCAACGCTTCTAACTTGGCGCGAGTCACTTTAATGTTTAAGTGTTTCGGGCCAGTTGCATCTGCTGTGATGTAAGGCAGGTTCACGTCGGTTTGTTGGCTGGTAGACAATTCGATTTTGGCTTTTTCTGCCGCGTCTTTTAAACGTTGCATCGCCAATGGATCGCCTTTGAGGTCAATACCGCTGGTTTTACGAAACTCATCCGCGAGGTAGTCGATCATGCGCA
>CAZTUZ010000290.1:0-2708 GCA_964617055.1 uncultured Thiothrix sp. | reverse complement strand
GACATCAATGCAGCAAACAACATACTAGCCGCTGGACTGGCGGTGTTAGCCTTTGGAGAGAATGTCAGTGGCGAGTGCATTTTGGTGTATTCGTCCTGTTCTCGATGAATGAGGAATCCCCTTCCTTTAGGGAGGGGAGGAAGTCAACGTCATCTTAATCGTTGAGTTTGGCGGTGAGGGCAGGTTGGATTTGCGCAACCCACGCGGCTAGGCGTGCGTCAGTAAGCAGGCTTTGCGAACGTTGGTCGATAATCAGTCCGACGAATTGCCCATCCACCACGGAGGGCGAATGCTCGAAAGTGTAGCCTGCGGTGCTCCATTGCCCCACCACTTCCGCGCCACCCGCCACACACCAGTCGTACAGGTGAATCAGCGAATGCACGAAACGGTCGGGGTATTTTTCCTGATCGCCCAAGCCGTACAACGCGATGGTTTTGCCGGAAAGGTTCGCGCCTTGTAATTGAGGCATAAATTCTTCCCAACAGCCTTCTAACACTTTGGTGCTTTTGCCAGGGAGTTGATTAATGCCGTAGGTTGGCGTGCCGAGAATCAGCGCGTCGTATTGCAACAAGTCTTCCGGCGTGCAACGGTTGATATTTACGGGTTTTGCCGCGACATCGCCGAGTAATTTCGCCAATTTTTTTGCCATGAGGCGGGTTGTGCCGGAATCCGTGCCAAAAAAGATGCCGATTTTATTCATGGCTTACCCCGTGGCGCAGTTCGTGCAGGTTTTCTTTGAGCATTTTGCGGTATTGTTCGGTGTAATAATCCACCGCAGCGGCTTCTTTGTCGGGGTCGCCATTGGTTTCCATGAAATGGAAGGCGTTATAACGCGCCGCAGCGTACAAAATCGCCGCACTGAGGAAGTTGGGTGCCCATTCGTCGCTTAAATCATTCGCCAGATTGACAAATTCGTCAGCAACTTCGTGAAAATCCAGTTCTTGCATCGTCAATCTCCTTGGTGGGTCAGTTATAGGCTATAAGGGCGTTGTTCCCACGCCCGCAGGATTTTCAAATCGCGTGCAGGCAGGTAATCGTAAGCCCCCATTTGGTCGCGCAATACGTCTTCGGCAACGTTGGTATCCACGCCTTTATGGGTCAGCATGAAGAAATACCACGCAAAGGCGTAACCTGCTTGGCGGTCAAAACCGTGGATACTTTTGGCGAGTTCCGAACCGTGTACACCTGCCGCGTGTGGCAAGCTGGGTAAGCTCTCCAAACTCGCGGGAGTCGGGCGGAAGTTGTAATGCACCACCTTATCGCTGCCGTGGTATTCGTGCAGAATCATTACCCAATATTGGCAGAAGGCTTCTTCGCCCGCGCTGCTCTTATTCCAGTCATCGACAAAGCGCAGTAAGTTTTGCACATGGCGGCTGTGCATGTTCTGATCAGCGAGAATCTCAGACATCAGGTTTAAGCGGCGGAAACGGTAATACGGTTGCCCAACAGCTTGGTTTTCAAGGCGTGGAAAATCCATCGGGTCGAGAAATTCTTCCAGATTATCCGGCATAAATTCGGGGTCGAATAACGGGCGGTCGAGCATTTCCTGCATCACTTCGATTTCTAATTGCAGGTAATCCAAGGCTTTGTCGCCCGTACTGGCGGTGAAATACAGTGTACAGCCGTCCAAGCGCGTGGCGTATAAGGCTTGTCCGGTGTATTTGTCCATTAACACATCGACATCGCCGCCGGATTCACGTTCTGCCCAAGCGCGTAACTGGCTGGCGATGGGTTTTAAGTCAGCATCGACTACGCCACCTAAGTGGTGCCAGCCGCTGCGTTCCATGACCAGACTAAATTCAATATGTTGCGAGGCAAACAGGGCATTAATGGTTTTGAGTAAGGTATCGTGTGCGGCTTCGACCCGCAATTCGGGGCATTGCGCGGTTAATTTTTTTTCGTGCCAGTCAAATGCTTTCATGGTGAATCCAATTCCCTTAGTCGCTGGCGTGCGACTTCTTTAACATCGGGGTCAGTGTCGTAAACCAAAACTTCCAACAAGCTCAAGGGGGCGCGTTCGGCAACTTGCAGGCGTACTCCCCAATCGGGGTCATTGACCAAGCCTGCTAAGGCTTCGGGGTGAATGCGTTCGGCAACTAAACGGCGAATTTCCGGCTCGGCATCGTTGAGCATTAGCCCCAAACTTTCTTCGGGTAAACGGCGAGCCACGGTCATGCGTACTTCGCGGTCATCGTCGCAAATCATACGGAATAAGCGTCCGCTAACCATGCGCCGTGCGACGTATTTGCGTACCAAGTAATCGCGGTCATTGACCAAGGCTTCGAGTTGTTCGGGCGGTAAACGGTCGGCAACGGTAATACGCACTTCGCGGTCAACGTCGTGCATTAAGCGGTGCAATTCTTCCACGGGTAAACGGTAAGCCAGTACGCGCCGCACCACTTCGTCAGGGTCGTTAATCAGCTCCAGCAGGCGGTGTTGCGCAATGTAACGCGCAGCAATGGCGCGACGTTCCCAGAAATCGTCGTTCAGGTAATCCGTCGCAAGGTCTGGATTAGCACGGAAGAAACGGTCAATTTGTCGCCCACTCATGGCTTTCACACAGCTATCACCGACGTGACAACGCCCTTGCGCAAGACGGTCAGTGCGGTGGGGGCAAGCCTGACAATCCGCCGTGGGGATGGGAATATCCATTGGCAGGCTATCGTGGCTCATGCATCGTCGTCCTCACCCAGTTCGGCGATCACCAC
>CAZTUZ010000289.1:0-2789 GCA_964617055.1 uncultured Thiothrix sp. | reverse complement strand
ACACCATGGGTGCAATACCCTGCTGAGTATTCTGCGCAAGGCATTCGTTTGGCGTTGTGTGAAACCCGTTTAGCTCATCAACCACGTTTGGCAGGGTTTAAGCATTTGAACCGTCTGGAACAGGTTTTGGCACGGGCAGAATTTGGCAGTGAGTTTCAAGAAGGTTTGGTGCTAGATTACGCGGATAATGTTATCGAAGGTACGATGAGTAACCTTTTCATTGTGCAAACGGATGGTAGCGTGCTAACACCTGATTTAACTGCGTGCGGCATTGCGGGGGTAATGCGACGATTTATTGTTCAAACGCTTGCAGAATGGGGGATATGCTGCCACATTCGTAGTGTGACATGGAACGATGTCCAATATGCGCAAGCTTTATTTATGACCAACTCATTGATTGGTATATGGTTTGTGCAAGAATTTGCAGGTAAGCAGTACGTTAAGCCTGATTTAGTCCACGCTTTACAACATCACATCCGCACATTGACATGAAGTTAGCTTTGAAATTAGTCAGTGCCATGCTGGCAACCGCTGTCGTGAGTACAGGGTTTGTGGTTTGGTCTCAATACGATAATTTTTTAAACACCCCTGTGAATATTACGCCGACTAATAATCTGGTAGAAATTAAATCGGGTAGTAATATTCGCCAAGTTGCTGCGCAATTACAAACAGCAGGGGTGATTCAGCACGATTTACTGTTTTTTGCTCATGCGCGCTTAACAGGATTAGCCAATAAGTTAAAGGCTGGCGAATACCAGCTCGAAATGGGTATGAAACCTGATGATGTCCTCAAAAAATTGGTTTCAGGGCAAACATTACAATACCAGCAAAAAATTCTGGAAGGTAAAACGTTCAAGGATATTATGACGGATGTGCGGAATAACCCATTGTTACAGCAGACATTAAATGATGCGGACTACGCGCAGATCATGAAAAAATTGGGCGAAACGACAGATACGAAGCCAGAGGGATGGTTTTTCCCAGATACTTATAATTTCCCACGCAAGACCACGGATTTGGAGTTTTTGCAGCGCAGCTACAAAGATATGCAGCGTTATTTGCAAAAAGCGTGGGATGGACGTGTGCCGAATCCCCACATTAAAACGCCTTACGAAGCGTTGATTTTGGCTTCGATTGTGGAAAAAGAAACGGGTTTGCCGGAAGAACGCCCATTAGTGGCACGGGTATTTTTGAATCGTTTGGCAAAGAATATGATGTTGCAAACTGACCCAACTGTGATTTACGGTTTGGGCGATAAATATGATGGTAATATCCGCAAGGTCGATTTGCAGACCGACACGCCTTACAACACTTATACCCGTTTTGGTTTACCACCCACCCCGATTGCCACGCCGAGCAAAGCGGCGATTGATGCGGTTATGCACCCTGCAAACAGCGATGCACTCTACTTCGTGGCAACAACACCAGGTGGGGTTTCTAAGTTTTCGACAACCTTGGATGAGCATAATCGTGCTGTGCAGCAATACATTGTGAATCGTAATAAGGCGAATGGTGCAGTAAATGATACGGTTGCACCGCCAATTCTTCCCACATCACCAACAACTGGAGCAAAGCCTTGAAACGTGGTGTCTTTATTACCCTCGAAGGTGGGGAAGGTGCAGGTAAAAGTACCAATGTACAGTGGTTGGCTGACTATTTGCGGGCGCGGGGTAAGACGGTTCTCGTCACACGCGAACCGGGTGGGACAAGCGTTGGGGAGGCGATTCGTGGTGTTTTGCTTGATCCCGAATTACCTTCGATGCATAACGATACCGAATTACTGCTGATGTTTGCGGCGCGTAATGAGCACTTACAACGTAAAATCTTGCCAGCACTTGCCCAAGGAACATGGGTATTGTGTGATCGTTTTACCGACGCAACCTACGCTTATCAGGGTTTTGGGCGCGGTATTGATCAACAACGTATTGGCGCGTTGGAAGCGTGGGTTCAGGGTGAATTGCGTCCTGATTATGTTTTGTTGTTTGATTTGGATGTAGCAACGGGGATGGCTCGTGCACATGCTCGTGGCAGAGCAGATCGTTTTGAGCAGGAACACAGCACATTTTTTGAGAAAATCCGAGCAGGTTATTTGCAACGGGCCGCGCGACATCCAGAACTTTATCCGATTATTAATGCGGCACTGGCTTTGGATGAGGTGCAAGCGCAATTACAAATAGTAATCGAGCGAATTATCCAACAAGTGGATGCTGCACTTTCATGATTTACCCGTGGCAACAAGCTGCTTGGGAAACCGTGCAAAATGCCCGACAGCGTGATCGTTTGCCCCATGCTTTACTGTTTACGGGGGAAGATGGGTGTGGCAATGAAAGTTTTGTGCGTGTATTAGCGCAAGCTTTGTTGTGTTTAGAACCCATCGCAACTGGTGCAGCTTGTGGGCAATGCCGTAGTTGCCAAGTTTTTGCGGGACAAGCACATCCCGATTATATGGCTGTGAGATTACAAGAGGATCGCCAAGCCATCTTAATTGAGCAGATTCGTGAACTAAATCACTTTCTCGGGTTGAGCCGCAGTTACAGCCCGCGTCGTGTTGTGGTGATTTATCCTGCCGAGCGTATGAACGTTAATGCAGCTAATAGTCTGTTGAAATCGTTAGAAGAACCTGCAAACAATACGCACATTTTGTTGTTAAGTTCGCATCCGGCATTGCTCTTATCAACGATTCGTAGCCGTTGTCAGATGATGCGTTTGCCTGTGCCAAGTATGGAATCTGCACTGTCGTGGTTGAAGCAGCAAACGTTGCAGCATGATGCTCAGGTATTGCTCACGGC
>CAZTUZ010000288.1:0-2793 GCA_964617055.1 uncultured Thiothrix sp. | reverse complement strand
CAGCTAGATGCGGCACACTTACGGTTAAGAACACATTAACCAAGGAATGTTGCATGAATCCGCCCAAACACTTGTTGTTAATCAGTAGTATTGCTTTTGCTACCTTGACGGCTTGTACGCCTTCAACGCCTATTAAAGATAATTCACAAACGGCTGGTGCAGTCAAACAGCAGTCTGTGCTTGCCTACACAGCAAGCCGTGCGCCAGTGCAAGCCGCTTGGTGGCAAAAGTTTAATGATCCCTTGATGACCGCACTCATTCAAGAAGCCTTGCAAGCGAATCCCGACGTTAAAACCGCACAAGCTAGCCTGCGTTCAGCTCGGGCGCAGCGTGTGATTGCTGATGCGAGTTTATTACCTGTTTTATCGGCTGGAGGTTCAGCTAAACGCAGTGGGGGAGCAGATAGCTATGGCGCGAGTTTGGACGCAAGTTGGGAGGCGGATATTTTCGGGTCAAACAAACTGGCCAGTCGTGCTGCTGCTGCTGATTTGCAAGCCAGCCAAGCCAGTTTAGAAGATGTGAAAGCCTCATTAGCCGCCGAAGTTGCCAATGCTTACGTTAGTTTACGTCTAGCCCAAGCCAAATTAGCACTTGCCAAGCAAAGTTTGGCTTCGCGCCAAGAAACCACACGCTTAGTGCAGTTGAAACAACAAGCAGGCATTGCCAGCGGTTTGGAAACTGAGCAAGCTAATCTCAGTTTAGGACAGCAGCAGGCGAATATTCCCGCCCTAGAAAACAGTGTCACGCAAGCACAATACGCTCTAGCAATCTTGACGGGTAATAAGCCCGAAGCGCTGAATGCACGTTTAACAGCGTCTAAACCCATCCCCTCCGCCAGTTTGCAAATCGCCAATAACATTCCCGCCAATAGTTTGCGTCAACGTCCTGACTTACGCGCTGCTGAGTACCAGATTCAAGCGGCTAGTTTGCGCGTCGGGCAAGCCAAAGCAGATTTAAAACCTAGCTTTAGTTTGGGTGGTTCATTGAGTTTTGGGAGTTTGAGTATCGCAGACTTGTTGGATAGTGGTTCGCTGGCACGTTCGTTATTAGCCTCGGTTAGTGCCCCGATTTTTGATGGTGGCAAACTCAAACAGCAAGTTGAGGTGAAAGACGCAGCACGCGAACAAGCTGTGGCAGCTTACCAAAAAACGTTGCTAGGAGCATTGCAGGATGTGGCGAATGCATTTTCCAGTTTAGGCGCGTTACAGCAGCAACAACCGACATTAGCGAATAACGTTGAACTAGCGAGAAACACCGAAAAGCTGGCAAAGCTGAGTTATGACGCAGGAACAGCGGATTTTTCCACAGTATTGGATGCGCAGCGCAATGTCTTAAGTGCGCAAGAAAGTGTCGTTTCCGCACAGGCTGAGCAGAGTAAAGCTTTGATTAGTTTGTATAAAGCTATTGGTGGTTCTTGGTAAGGGGTAGGCCATGAGTACGGCAACAACAGAATCTGTTAAAGCAGTATTGGGGACGAACGCAAAAGCCAATAAACAGCGCAGTGGTAAATGGTGGTTAGCCTTCGTGGTCGCAGGTGCGTTGGGGGCGGGGGCGTATGTGTGGTTATCCCCGCAACAGGGACAAACCAGTGTCAGTTTCAAAACCACACCCGTGCAAACAGGTAAATTGGTGGTTTCCGTTACCGCAACGGGCAATTTACAACCCAAAAATCAGGTGGATATTGGGACAGAATTATCCGGTACGGTGGCAGAAGTTCTGGTTGATGACAACGATGTGGTGAAAAAAGGTCAGGTTTTGGCGCGTTTAAATACCACACAGCTTAATGACACCATTACCAAAAGCAAAGCGGCTCTAGCCTCTGCCGAAGCTAATGTGAATAAGGCGACGGCTACGATTACGCAATCCCAAGCGACCTTAAAAGAGGCGGAAACCAATCTCAAACGTCTACAAGAGTTGTACCAATCTTCTGGTGGGCAATTACCCGCGAAAACGGAACTCGATAGTGCCAAAGCAACCTTAGATCGTGCTAAAGCCGACATTGCCAGCAATAAAGCCGCCGAAGTTGCAGCGAAAGCGGCAGTGACGCAAGCCAAAGCGTCACTACGATCCGACGAAACTAATTTAAGTAAAGCTATTATTACTTCTCCCATTGATGGGGTGGTGTTAGATCGTGCGATTGAGCCAGGGCAAACCGTTGCAGCTTCATTATCCGCGCCAACGCTATTTACGCTGGCTGAGGATTTATCACAAATGGAAGTGGAAGTCGCAGTGGATGAAGCCGATGTGGGCAAAGTAAAAGAAGGACAGAAAGCCGAATTTACTGTTGACGCATGGGCAGGGCGTAAGTATCCGGCAGAAATTACGCGTGTTAGTTTAGGGTCAACTACTTCGGATAATGTGGTGTCTTATGTCACGGTGTTGGCTGTACAAAACACCGATTTGACTTTACGTCCTGGTATGACGGCTACTGCAACGATTGAGACGGACCGACGTGATAATGCGGTGCTCGTTCCTAACACCGCATTGCGTTTTACCCCGCCTTCCACCGCGCCAATAGGGGACGCGGAGAATGCACCTGCTACAGGCAATAGTGGCGGCTTTCTGTCGAAGTTAATGCCACGACCACCCATGATGGATCAGAAAAAGCGTGGTACAGGCACTGGTGAAGCGGAACAGGGAGCAAAAAAGGCAGACGGTACGCAAACGGTGTGGGTATTGACTGATAATCGTCCTAGTGCGGTTAGCGTCAAAACCGGAATCAGTGACGGCAAAATGACTGAAATCGTCAGCGGTGATTTGAAGACTGGGATGCAAGTCATTACCGAAAGCAAC
>CAZTUZ010000287.1:0-2811 GCA_964617055.1 uncultured Thiothrix sp. | reverse complement strand
CACTCTTTCCCTACACGACGCTCTTCCGGATCTGGAATAAGCCATGCTGAAACAGATTTTGCTCAAAAATTTCAAGAGTTATCGCGATCAGGTGCTACCGCTTGCACCGTTGACGTTGATGATTGGTGCAAATGCGTCGGGTAAAAGTAATGCTATTGAAGCTTTTCGTGTGTTGAGTTGGTTCAGTACAGGCGAGCGGTTAGCGGTTATACAGCAGCGTATGGATGATGCTAGTGGCGGGTTACGGGGACGTGCGTTGCATCTGGGGTATTTTGGTGCAACGCAATTTTCGTTGGGATGTATCCTGAATGAAGCAGATTTTATCGCTGATGAACAAGCATTTGCTGCAAAATGGAAACGTACTCAATCTGGGGTTGGACGGGATTTATTGGAATACGAAATGCTTCCGCATCAGGCTTGGACACGGTTGGATGTCACGTTGTCATTGAACGGTGGTAATTTGCATGTGCTACAGGAAACGATTACATCCCCAACGCAAAACAAGCCGCTGTACGCCATTACCAAGCCTGCTGCTATTGGTTTTAGTGACGTTGGTGTGGAGTACAATAATTTTGATGAAGGTATAGAAGACACACCCCAATTAATGTGCAGTAATCAAATGGCATTAATGAGTCAATTGAATAGTCGCGCTGCATTTTATCGTAGTCATGACATAGCACAATATGAAATTCCGCAGGCGATTAACTATTTACGCAGTTTTTTACAACTTACGCAGTTTTTGCATTTAGAACCAGCCTTGATGCGAGCAGATAGCTACCCCGATACTGCATTGCGCAGTAATGGTGCGAATTTAGCGGGAGTGCTTTATACACTTTGGCAGCACGAAGCCAATAGAGATACTTTGTTAGCATTTATTCGTAGTGTTCCTGAACATGATGTTAGTGATCTGTGTTTTTTTCCTGATAGACGTGGTTTAATTTCGTTTGAGTTAGTTGAAAAGAAACAGGATAAACAGGTAAGTGATCATATGTTCAATTTACCTGATATTGATCTAAAGAAATTAAATGAATTGTTTGCGAAGGAGGTTTTTCTCGATGTTGTGCCATTTAAAAAATCTCCTGAAGCCATTAATAATAGAGTGAATGAATATTGGCAACCCCGATTTTCCTATGAGAATGATGGAACAACTCACATTGTGCAGCGTGGTTGCCCAGCAGAATTATTGTCGGATGGAACATTACGGGTATTGGCGATTGCAGCGGCGATTTTGTCTGCTCCGGTAGGTTCAACGGTAGTGATTGAGGAAATAGACAATGGTGTGCATCCATCGCGGGCGCGTCATTTATTGACGACCATGCAAAAGTACGCCACACAACGTAATGTTCACTTGTTATTAACCACGCATAATCCGGCATTAATGGATGCTTTGCCAGATTTGGCATTAGGCGATGTGGTTTTCTGCTACCGTGATCCTCAACAGGGTGATAGTCGCTTAGTAAGACTTAGTGATTTGCCAGATTATGTGGAGTTGATTGTCAGGGGGACATTAGGCGATTTAGTCACAGAGGGTATTATTGACCGCTTTGTAAAGTGTCCAACCACGCCTGAAGCACAAAAACAAAAAGCCCTTGATTGGTTAGCACGATTGCAACAGGATAATGAGGCATGAGTAGTATTTGCCTGATTGATACCAGTGTTTTTACTAATTTGTTAAATGTGACAGGGCGTAATCAAAATAGGGCTGAGGTGATTACGGCTTTTAAAGAATACACAGAGTTGGGGTGTAAATTTATTTTACCTGTCGCCACAATTTTTGAAACAGGTAATCATATCGCGCAAAATGGTGATGGACGTTTACGTCGGGCAACCGCACAGCGTTTTATTGCGGAGGTAAAAGCAGCATTTGATGGTTCTGCACCGTGGTCGCCAGCCGAAATGCCAACAGAGCGCGAGTGGTTGTTGTGGCTGGATGATTTCCCACGAAGAGCTGGCGAAAATAAGTCGCCGGACAAACTCAATGAAGGAACAAGCTGGGGTGATTTAACCATTATTAAAGAGTTTGATAAATGTTGTGCTCGTTTTCCCATGAGCGAAATTTTTGTGTGGTCATTGGATGGTGATTTGCAGCAATGCCATTACCGCCCTTATTTTAACCAAGCGCACGGTTCTCCGTCATGATTGGTATTCTCGGTGGGACATTTGACCCGATTCACCACGGGCATTTGCGCACAGCATTGGAAGTGGCGGAACATTTCGGTATTAGCGATATGCGCTTAATCGTTGGCAAAGTGCCACCGCATCGTCCGCAGCCGTTGGCCACTGCGTCGCAGCGGCTGGCAATGTTGCAATTAGCGGTGACGGGCGAGCCTTGTTTGCAAGTGGATGCGCGTGAAATTCATCGTGATGGTTTCTCTTACACGGTGGATACGTTACAGTCGCTACGCACGGAATGCGGGGAGCGCACACCGTTACTATTCGTTTTGGGCGTGGATGCTTTCTTACATTTTCAGCAATGGCATCGCTGGGAGACGATTTTAAGCCTTGCCCATCTGGTTGTTGTGCATCGTCCGAGTTATAGTCTGCCCCCCGTTGCGTGGTATGCTTCACACCTGAGTTCGGTTCGTGATGATTTATGTACCACACCTGCCGGACGCATTTATTGTCTAGCCGTGACACCGTTAGATATTTCCGCCACGCGGTTACGCGAAACCTTGCAGCAGGGGCGCAATCCCCGTTATTTGTTGCCGGATAGCGTGCTCGATTACATTCAAACCCATCAACTGTATTGTAAGACTTAATGGAACTGGAACAATTTAAAGCTTTAGTCATTGAAAAACTGGAAGATATGAA
>CAZTUZ010000286.1:0-2839 GCA_964617055.1 uncultured Thiothrix sp. | reverse complement strand
TGTTGAAAGCCACTGTAAGCGGTATGAAGGCTTGGCAGAAGTGGGCAAAAGTGCATAGCATTCATGCCATTGTGGAATGAATGGTGACAGTAATGGATAAATTGCAACAACTGCGCTTGTTTGTACGGATTGCGGAACGCGGCAGTTTTTCTGCTGTGGCGCGTGATTGCGGCATGACCCAACCCGCCGTAAGTAAGGCAATGGCGGCACTGGAAAAGCAATTGTCTGTGCGTTTATTGAACCGCAATACGCGCCATGTCGCGCTGACACAGGCAGGGCAGCATTATGTCGCGCATTGCCAAACCCTGTTACAAGCCTTGGATGACGCGGAGCAGGCATTAACCGCTGCCCAATTTCAGTTAAGTGGTAATTTATATGTCACTGCTCCCGTACCGTTTGGTACGCGCTTTATTGCCCCGTTATTGGCGCAGTTTCAACAACAAAACCCGCAATTATCCGTGCAATTGCATTTGGAAGATCAACAAAGTCAGTGGCTTACCACGCCATTTGACGTAGCCATTCGTTTGGGAGATGTGGGGAGCGATGCAACGGTCGCACGGCAATTGGGGGAAAGTCCGTTTCGGTTGGTGGCATCACCGTCGTATTTGGCAGTGCATGGCGTGCCGCAGCATCCGGCAGAACTAAATCAGCATCACGCTTTGAGTTACGGTTATGCCAGTACGCCATTGCAATGGCATTTCCAAAACGCAGCCGGAATCCACCATGCGGTGACGCTGCAAACGCATTTCATCGCCAATAATTTCAGTGCCTTACACTCAGCAGCTTGCGCGGGGGCGGGGTTGGCATGTTTGCCTTACTGGATAGTGGCAGACGATTTGCAGCACGGGCGTTTGCAAACGCTGCTCGCCGATTACACCTTACCCACGTTCAAGGTGTATGCGGTTTACCCCTCCGCACGGCAAATCCCCGCCAAAGTCCGCCAGTTCGTCGCTTTCGTGCATACCGCCCTGCAAAATGAGGCGGTATTATGCGTGCGTTAACTGATTAATTTGAGAGTGAAATCATGCAAGGTTCGTGTTTCTGTGGAGCGATTGTGTTTGAGGTCGTGGGTGATTTACCAGCGTTATACCAATGCCATTGTTCTGAGTGTCGCAAAACGACAGGTGCGGCGGCAAATGCGGCGTTCATTGTGCGGGATACGCAATTTCGCTGGTTACAAGGTGTCGAAAATAAGAAAAGTTTTTTGAAAGCATCAGGTTATCGGGTGGATTTTTGCATGACCTGCGGGAGTCCTGTGCCAAATCCCGTGAGTGCCATTCCGCAGACGCTGTGGATTCCGGCAGGTTTAATGGATGAGCCATTGCCGTTTACACACGTTGAGCATCATTTATACGTTGCGTCGAAAGCCGTTTGGGATGAAATCGGCGGTCAAGGTGTACAACACCATGAGTTACCCGCCAATATTCAACAATTATTGCCCAAGCCATGCTGAGCAATATGGAGCGATTTCACTAAGGTGCTGGCGAGGTTTCAATGCCGACCATTCCCGCGTCGGGGTAACGTGCGCCGTGTATGTGTTCGGGGGCGAATAAGTGATCAAGCCACGCCAATTCATCAGCCGTGAGCTGGATGGCAGTGGCGGCAACGTTTTGTTGCAGGTAGGCAATGCGCCGCGTCCCCGGAATCGGAATAACGTGCGGATGTTTATTCAGCAGCCACGCCAAGGCTATTTGCGCGGGTTTACACTGACGTTCGGTGGAAAAATCCGCCAGTTGTTGCACCAACTGTTGGTTGTGTTGCAAGGCTTCGTCCTGAAAGCGTGGGTTGTGGCGGCGGAAGTCATCAGCGGCGAGTGCGGTATTATCCGTCACGGTATTGGTGAGGAAAGCACGACCCAAGGGGCTGTAAGCCACCAAGCGCGTGCCCAATTCCGCACAAGTGTTGAGCACGTCGCCTTCGGGGTCGCGTGTCCACAAGGAATATTCGCTTTGCAAAGCGGCAATCGGATGGGTGGCGTGGGCGCTGCGTAAGGTGTCGCTACTGACTTCCGATAAGCCCAAATAGCGCACTTTGCCAGCGGTGACTAAATCCGCCATTGCGCCAATCGTGTCTTCCAATGGCACATCAGGGTTACGGCGATGGCAGTAATACAGGTCGATGCAATCCACGCCCAATCGTTGCAACGAGGCATCGCAGGCTTGGCGAATGTAGGTGGGGGAATTGTCGATACGGCGTTCGTATTGCTTGGCTTGGCGTACAATGCCGAATTTAGTGGCAATAATGACTTGATCTCGCGTTTGGGTGCGTAACCATTGCCCTAACAATTGTTCGTTGTGCCCCAAACCGTAGGTGTCAGCGGTGTCGAAAAAATTCACGCCCAACGCAGCGGCAGCATCCAGTGTGCGCAAAGATTCCGCATCGTCACTCGCGCCGTAAAATTCCGACATGCCCATGCAGCCCAAACCAATGGCGGAAATGGGGACGGGTGGTTGTCCGATAGTCGTGGTTTTCAAGGTGGTATCCTCAAGCAATCGTGTAACCGCCGTCGACGTTCAGGGTTTGTCCGCTGATGTAGCTAGCCGCGTTGGAGGCGAGAAACACCACCGCAGCGGCAATTTCTGCTGGGTGTCCGGCGCGTCCGGCGGGGGTAGTGGCAAGGAAAGCGTTTTGTGTGTCCAGATCACCGATCAAGCGGTTTGACATAGGGGTAAATGTCACACTGGGACTAATAGTATTAATACGCACGCCTTGTTTGAAATATTCCACAGCCGCGACACGTGTCATGCTCACCACCGCGCCTTTACTGGCGGTATAAACGGCAGCATTGGCAAAGCCAATGTCAGCAACAATGGAAGCATTATTAATAATTGCACCGCCA
>CAZTUZ010000285.1:0-2861 GCA_964617055.1 uncultured Thiothrix sp. | reverse complement strand
GTAACGGCGGCTATAGCAGGGCGCGTGTGATTAGGTTTGTTTAGGGTCGAATGCGTCGCGTAAACCGTCGCCCAAAAAGTTTAAACAAAACAGTGTAACTGCTAGAAAACTGGCGGGAAATAATAACATCCACGGTGCAGTTTCCATTTGGGCTGCACCTTCGGCAATTAATACGCCCCAACTGGTTAAAGGTTCTTGCACGCCTAAACCGAGAAAACTTAAAAACGATTCAAATAAAATGACCTGTGGTACGGTAAGCGTGGCGTAAACAATCACCGTTCCCAAAGTATTTGGCACAATGTGGCGGCGAATAATGCCGAAGTGACTGACTCCGCTAACTCGTGCGGCTTCCACAAAGGTTCGACTTTTTAATGATAATGCTTGCCCGCGTACAATGCGTGCCATTGTCAACCATTCCACCGCACCAATGGCGACAAAAATTAAAAAGATACTGCGCCCGAAATACACCATTAACAAAATCACGAAAAACATAAAGGGTAGGGCATATAACACATCGACAAAACGCATCATAAACGCATCGGTTTTACCACCGAGATAACCTGCTGTTGCACCATATAGAACCCCAATGATTAAACTGACTAGCGTTGCGGCTAATCCCACCATTAATGAAATGCGCCCGCCCATTAAAGTACGCACGAATAAATCCCGCCCATTGGCATCCGTACCAAAATAAAAACCGTTTTGCCAATCGGGGGGCGTGCCCATATTATCCCAATAGATTTCATCAAAAGGGTGTGGATTAAACCACGGCGCAATGACACACAGTAACGCCATGAAAATTAATACTAATGCGCTGATCATTGCCATGCGGTTTTGGCGTAAACGCCGGAAAGCTTTAGGATTCATATCGCACCCGTGGGTCAATTAAACCATAAATCACATCAGCCAATAGATTCATTACCATGATTAAAATGGCATAGAAAATCACCACGCCCATTACTAATGTGTAATCCCGATTTAATGCTCCCTGCACGAAATGCCGTCCAATACCAGGGATTCCGAAAATCTGTTCAATCACCACTGATCCTGTAATAATGGCTGCCGTCGCGGGAGCTAACCACGATAATACGGGTAATAATGCGGCTTTTAATACATGGCGACGTAGAATTAATAAGGTTGGCAAACCTTTGGCTTTTGCCGTGCGAATGTGTGGGCTGCTTAAGGTTTCTAAC
The DNA here is from genome assembly GCA_964617055.1 of uncultured Thiothrix sp. Taxonomy (GTDB): domain Bacteria; phylum Pseudomonadota; class Gammaproteobacteria; order Thiotrichales; family Thiotrichaceae; genus Thiothrix. The sequence goes on along the minus strand of CAZTUZ010000285.1, from coordinate 1,668 downwards.
ATGCTGGCTCGCATTAAACGCGCCGCGTAAGCCATTTGTGGTAAAGCTAAAGCAATAATGGGTAGAATGGCAGATTGCCAATCGCCGTGCCATCCCGCAACGGGCAGCCAATGCAGCGTTACCCCAAAAATCAAAGCCAGTAATGGCGCGGTAATAAAATTGGGAATGGTAATTCCCGTCATTGCCAGCATCATAATGCCATAATCTAACGGGCGATTTTGATGGAGTGCGGCAATGATTCCGGCAGGCAAACCAATGAGTAATGCCAATAACATAGCAGTTAAACCCAATTGCAAAGAAACCGGAAAACCTTGTGCAATTAAATCATTCACCGAATGATCTTTGTATTTAAATGAAGGGCCAAAATCCCCCTGTAACACCTGTAGCAAATAATAGCCGTACTGCACAGGTAAAGGCTGATCCAAATGATAAGCTATTGCCATGTTAGCGGCAATTTCAGGGGCAACACTGCGTTCCGTGTCAAATGGTCCACCTGGTGCGACTCGAATCAAAAAGAAGGCGAGGGTAATGATTACCAGTAGCGTGGGAATGATACCCCATAAGCGTCGCCAAATATAACGCGCCATGCTTATTCTGCCTTGATATTGAGGTATTGTGTGGGGTGTATATCCATAACATTATCCACCCAACCGCTGATTTTCGGATTCACCAAATGCTATGTGGTGTAATGGTAAATCGGTATAATCGGCATGTCAGTTAATAGGACTTGTTCGGCTTGTTGCAAATCTTCACGGCGTTTAGTGGCATCCGCTTCATTTTCAGCAGCGTGAATGAGTTTGTCATAATTAGGATTCTGATAAGCAGCCGTATTCATTTCACCCACATCGGATTTAAATAAGCTCAGAAAACTGTAAGCATCGTTATAATCGCCAATCCAGCCAGAACGTACCACTTGGAATTGTTTTTGTTTGCGGGAATTTAAATAAACCTTCCATTCTTCATTACGCAAATTGGTTTGCACACCGAGGGTTTGTTTCCACATCGCAGCAACAGCAATGGCTAATTTCTTATGATTATCGCTGGTGTTGTATAACAATTCCAAGGTTAAGGGCTTATCCGCGCTATAACCACTTTCTGCATACAGTTGTTTGGCTAAAGCTAAACGTGCAGTTTTATCCAAGCTTTTTTCCGGCATGGTTTGTTGGGTGTAATTATCCACCGCAGGTAGCCAGCCAAAAGCAGGCTGTTCACCTGATTGTGTTAGTTTTTCGGTTAAAATATCGCGGTCAATTGCTAAACTTAAGGCTCGACGCAGTTTTACATTATCTTTAAATACGCTGTCTTTTAAGTTAAAGGCATAGTAATAAGTGCCAATATACGGCGAATTATGCAGGGCATTGGGTAGGTTTTCCTTAACCCACGCGGTTTGGTCATTAGGAATGTCGTCGGTAATATCCAATTCGCCCGCACGAAAGCGTTTTAATTCGGTGGCTTTGTCTTCAGTGGGGATATACACCACACTATCCACGTTAATGTCGTTAAAGCGGCGATAATGCGGGTTCTTTACCAGTGTGATTTGTGCTTGCGGTTGCCAGTCTTTTAATAAGTATGCGCCATTACTAATAATATTGGCGGGTTTTGTCCAATCCTTGCCGAATTTCTCCACCGCTTTTTGTGGCAGGGGATAAGCCATGTGATGCGTCAGCA
>CAZTUZ010000284.1:0-2864 GCA_964617055.1 uncultured Thiothrix sp. | reverse complement strand
TGTCCTTGTCTCATTATGCTGTCTCTTGTGTTGTGCCCGCGTATAAATGATGGCGAATTGCCGCGTAATCAGGGTGTTGTTCATTAATCACCCCCGTGCGCAATAACAAATCAATATTGACGAGATTACAATTGTCTTTGAACTCGTCGGTGTGTTCGGTCAGACGGGCGACTTCTTGTATGGGTAATAATTGAAAGCCAATCACTTCGCCGTCGGTATTTTCAGGGATAAAGTCTTCCGGCAACCACAAGTCGTAAACATAAATAGTGGAATTGTCCAACCCGCGCCAACCTTGTTGCTGGTAGCTGATCGTACCCACCGCTTGCGCTTGTGCTGCCAATGCCTGCGGAATGTTGGCTTCTTCTTGCGCTTCTTTGATCACATTTTCCAGCAAACCTAAACCGACGGGCTGCCCTCCCGCCACCATTTGGTCGAGTTTGCCTGGCCAAAACGGTTTATCCAACGAACGAGTGCCTGTCCAAACATGAATGCCGTCAGGTTTACGCACTAAACCATTAACGTGAATACCAAACGTTTTCACCCCCATGAAATTGGTGGCAGCCCGCTCGATTTCCAATTCCGCATAGCCGCCAAACGCATGGGTAATGGGGTAAGCTTCCGCCACCCATGTATCAATAATGCCGCGCTCATACAACTGACGCAGAATAGGCGCGACCACTGCCGTGCGCGTGGCGTAATCCGTTAGCGTCGGATTTAAAGCAACTTGTTGATCATTGACGGTAAAAACGTCAGACCATTGTGCCAAATGTTCGGCAAAGCTTGGCTGAATATAGCCATAAGTTTTCTGATTAATTTGCAACCGACGATAATCCGTTGCCTCAAAGTTATTACAAAGGTGAATACGCTCAAGATAGCTCATGATTACTGGATTCGTTGCGGTTGATGCTGGGCAAAGTTATAAAAACTTTGTACGGTCAACCAACCAAGCCACGTCATTACCAGTACCAGCAGTACCACTAAAAAACGATTTACTTGGCTGGAAAGCTTACTGGCTTGCTCTAACTTTTGCATATCGGCAAACACGTCCCGTTTAAGATAGCCCATTTCTTCGTTAAACGACTGGAAATCGATGCTAAAAGTATCACCTTCCTCATGCTGCATTAATGCTTCAATTAACGGTGTTTCACGCGCATAAACAGGACGTGCATGACTGATATGACCTTGCTTATCCAACGTAGTGACGGCGTTGACTTTACGCGAGTGGTGCAACTCGTCGCTTAAAAACCATGTCATCGAACCTCTTTCGGGTGACACGGGCGTATGTGTCACGGAGAGCACTGTAAATGTTTTTTTCATCGTTGTGGCTTTACTCACCAGTGTAATCGGCATATTGAGAGCAATACGCCGATTCTAACAGCCCGACTTTTCGATTGGCTAATTTTCCCGCCAAAGTGCAATAGCACTAACTTTTGTTAGTATTATGATACGGCTTTGATGGGAATAAACTTTTCGGGGCGACCATCCGACCACAATGGCGGTGCCCACGCATGACCATATACCACCTCATACGTTGCAGGATAACTCCCATCAGGCAAACGGAATTGCTCATACGCTTGCAAGAAACCTTGTAAGCGTGCTTTGCCCGTCAAACCGCGATTGCGACCTACCGTGGCATTATTCGCACCAATGCCTTTTAGATCGCGCAATAAATCACGAATATCGCGGTAAGTTAACGTAATGGTTTCCACATCCACCACCGGATCGCGCAAACCCGCTTGCAACAGCGCGTCCCCAACATGATGCATATCGGGAAACGTGCTGGCGTGGGTATACTGGTCTACTTGTGCCCAACTTGCGTGCAATTCCTTGAGCGTATCAGGGCCAAACGTAGCAAACATTAATAACCCATTGGGCTGCAAGACCCGTGCAAATTCCTGAAACGTGCGCGTTAGGTCATTGCACCATTGCAGCATGAGGTTAGAAATGATCATGTCCACACAGTGCGCTGACAACGGTAACTGTGAAGCATCCGCGCACACGCCAACAGCCTTACGTTCTGCAACGCTGTGTTGGCAGGTTTTGCGCACCATATTCAAGGCTAAATCCACACTAAGCACATCGGCTTGTGGATAACGTTGTAATAAGTGCGTGGTAATCGCCCCCGTACCACACCCCAAATCCAGCACGGTTTGTGGCTGTAAGCGAATTAAATCCAAACGTTCGGTTAAACGATCACCAATTTCACGCTGCAAAAAGGCGTTCGCGTCATACGTTTCGGCAGCACGTTCAAAACCTAAGCGCGTTTTGCGCCGTTCCAATAAAAACGGGTTTACCGCACGTCCATACGCACGCCGAGTAGCATTATTCGTAAGCATCCAGAAAAGTCCCAATCTGTTCCATAAAAAGTTCTGGGTGAGTCACAAACGGCACATGCGCGGCACTGTTTAGCACCGTAACGTGTTGGTAGCCCATTGTGGGTAAAGCATCTGCCAATGACACGGGAATGAGTTTATCCAAACGTCCCAAAATCCACTGCGTTGGTTGTGTCACAGGCTGCTGCGTAAAATCACTATAGCGCAAAAGTGCCAAACCTTGCGCTAAGGCGGGTAGCGTTGCCGGATGCGCCATAATGGTTTCACGCAAAGCCGTAACGTGGCGACTGTCGATTTTGGTATTCAAAAACTGTAAAGCGAAAAAGCGTTTCACCGTACCAAGGTAATCGGTTTGCAGATTCCGCGCAAACGTATCCAGCACGTCACCCCCGACAGCGTGCTGCCATGTCGCATCCGCCACGAATTTCGGCGTACTAGCAACTAAAATCAAACCCGCCACCTGTTCGGGTAACGCGTGCGCTAAGGCTTGCGCGACTAATCCACCCAATGACCAGCCCATAATCACCGCAT
>CAZTUZ010000283.1:0-2915 GCA_964617055.1 uncultured Thiothrix sp. | reverse complement strand
ATACGTTAGTTCCACATTACGCAAGGTAGGTACTTTAAACTTAAAGCGATCAGCATCTTGTTTGGTAACGCCAGCTAAGCCTTCTGCGGCATTATCGGTTTTATAAGGCTCGACCACACCCATTTTCTGGAAACTACCGCCACCAACCGCCGCACCATTATGGCAAGAAGTGCAACCACTTTCCTTAAACAGTTTATACCCAGCTAACTCAGTTTCATTTAAGGCCTTATCATCGCCTTTTAGCCATTGGTCGAATTTGGAATCTGGTGTTACTAAGGTTTCTTCAAATGCGGCAATGGCTTCTTTTACCATTTCAATATCAATAGTTTCTTTGCCAAAAACCGTTTTAAACTCATTTTTATAAGCTGGAATGGAATCTAACACTTTCACCGCTAATTCATGTGACGAAGCCATTTCTTTTGGATTGGCAATCGGGCCACCCGCTTGTTCTTTCAAATCTTTCGCACGGCCATCCCAGAATTGCGCTACATTCATGCTAGCATTCAATACTGTCGGCGAATTGATCGGCCCTTGTTGCCAATGATCACCAATGGAACTGGTTAAGTTATCCGCCCCACCCATGCTTAAATTGTGGCAAGAATTGCAAGATATTTCGCCAGACTTGGACAAGCGTGGATCAAAAAACAACTTTTTCCCCAGCTCAACCTTAGCAGCATCTTTAACCACCGCAGGTTCAATTGGCTTAATCGGCTCATCCTTGACGGTCGTTTCCGCAGCAACAGCCATACCGACGGCTGTCAACAACGACAACACCAGCACCCGCATCTTCATGACATTCTCCTACGTCGCTTTATCATCTCTCTATGGCTAGAGATGTTAGGAGCGATTTGCCTGATGCGGCTTGATACATGTCAAGAAATTCAGCAGTTTCACCATAATAATGCCGCAGCCAGCCAAATTTTATGCCACCTGCGGCAGGTTTAAGCGTTAGGCAACCCCTAACAATGCAACCACACCTAGAATTGCGAAAATAACCGCTGCAACCCCATGCACGATATTTAATGGCAGTTTATGTGCCATTTTATCGCCTAAGATAACCGCCGGAACATTTGCAATCATCATACCCAATGTCGTGCCAGCCACGACCCATAACAAAGAACTGTATTGTGCTGCTAACGCTACCGTGGCGATTTGGGTTTTATCGCCCATTTCTGCCAAGAAAAATGCAATAACGGTGGTGATAAAAATGCTGTGATGCGAGGCATCAATTTTGGCATCGTCTTCGTCGAGCTTGTCGGGAATCATGATCCACACCGCCATGGCTAAAAAGCCCAAACCCAACACCCAGCGTAAGGCATTTTCACCCAAGAAAGTCGTTATCCACGCACCAATTGCCCCCGCTCCAGCATGGTTCAACAAAGTGGCAACCAAAATGCCTAAAATAATGGGCACAGGACGGCGGAATTTTGCCGCTAAAACGAGGGAAAGCAATTGCGTTTTGTCGCCCATTTCGGCGAGTGCAACAATACCTGTTGAAACAAGAAAAGATTCCATTAATAAACTCCAAAGCCGGACATTACCCATGACCATAACACCCTCCCGGCTTTACCGAAGGTGCTATAGTCAAAGGTCTTGCCAAACCGGAGCTGTCTGCACCATGACCGAGCGGTCAATTATGTTGATACAGACCCTTTTCAAACGAAAGGAGGCTACTCCCCAATGACGGGGGCATTTAAACAAATACGACGGGTGTTTGTCCAGCAAAGAATCCCCGCTTGAGTAATGCGCCCCCCATGATAGGTTGCGTTTGCCTAGACAGAGATTCATTAAGTACAAGATTAAACGCTTACATTTGAGCTTGTAAGTAGTTTGGCAGGCCAATCAACTTAATGAGTTTCAATTGCTTTTCTAACCAATCCGCGTGATCTTCCTCAGTATCAAACAATTGTTTTTCCAACATTTCGCGTGTAACGTAATCCTGTTCTTCTTCACAGACTTTAATCACAGCTTTTAAAGCATCAGACACATGATATTCCAATGCTAAATCATTTTGCAGCATCGTTACCACGCCAGAACCCACGTTCAATGGGTCTTGGTTATTTAAATCAGGTTTACCTTCTAAAAATAAAATGCGCTTAATAATCGCATCCGCGTGTTGGGTTTCTTCATCCCGCTCATGTTCATAATGTTCATAAAGCTTGCTTAAACCCCAATCTTCACACATACGGGAATGAATAAAGTATTGATCACGCGCTGCTAATTCACCTGCCAATAATTTTTTTAATTCATTAATAACACGATCTTTGCCTTTCATGTTGTTCTCCTTACATCATGGATTGTAGGTAGTTTTCAATACCGATGCTTTGTATCAAGGTTTGTTGAGTCTCTAACCAGTCGATTTGTTCTTCTTCCTCTTCCAAGAGGTCTTCGAGCAAATCACGCGAAACATAATCTTGCGCTTGTTCACATTGCGCAATAACCGTGCGTAATTCCGCTACCACTTCCATCCCTAAACGCAAATCATTAGCAATAATTTCAGGTGCATCTTCACCAATATACAATTTACCTAAGTCTTGTAAATTGGGCAGACCTTCCAAAAATAAAATACGTTCAATTAACTCATCAGCTTGTTTCATGGCGTTAATGGAACGTTTGTATGATTTCTCATTTAATTGGCCTAATCCCCAATTTTTACACATGCGAGCGTGCAAGAAATATTGGTTAATCGCGGTCAACTGGCTGCGTAAAGCCAGATTTAATGCCTGATTGATTACGGGACTTCCTTTCATCATTGTGTCTCCTATTGTGATTAATATTTATAAATTGAGAATCCCCATGTTACTAATCGGAATGACTACTCGTCAAACGGCGTACTATTCTTAAAGCTTAATGACGTAGGAATTCGTGTATGCAACAGACTTTTCGCTACGGTATTGAACATGAAGTGGCGTTTT
>CAZTUZ010000282.1:0-2933 GCA_964617055.1 uncultured Thiothrix sp. | reverse complement strand
CAATCGGTGCAAGCGGTCACGATTAGCGGTAGCAGTTTAAGTGGAGTCAGTTTCGGCTTTAACTTCGACACCATCGTCAATACCAATGACAGCGGGCAAGGTTCATTACGCCAGTTCATTAATAATGCGAATGTGTTGGGTAATAGTGGTTTAGCACAAACCCTACCCAGCGCGATTAGCAGCAGTTACACGACGGGCGATGAAGTTTCCATCTTCATGATCCCCAGCAGTGCGTTAAGCAGCGGTGTGGCGATGATTAACCTTAGCAGTGCGTTACCCGCTTTAACTGCCAGCAATACCGCCTTGGATGGACGCACGCAAACCTTGAACATCGGTAATACCAATAACGCGAACCTGAGTGCTGCGACCAGCGTTGGGGTGGATAACGTTAGCCTTGCCGCGATTCCCGCCCCCGAAATCGCCTTAGTTGGGCAAAGTTGGTTCAATGGCTTGGACATTCGCACCGACAATACGCGCGTTTACGACCTCGGCTTACGACGCTTTGATACGGCAATACGCTTCGACCAAACCAGCACGGGTGCAGTGATTAGCGGCGTGGCATTTGGGGTGAATCCGGTAACGGGTGCGGACATGGGCAGCGGCGAACGTTCTAACCAACACCTTGCGGTGAACGCTTCCAATGTGCAGTTCACCTTGCGCAATAGCTTGCTCGGTTACACACAAAACTTACGCGGCGTGGTAACGGGGCAAAATAACGCGGTGAGTGGTTTGAATCTGCTCATCGAAGCCAACCAATTCATTGGCATTGGGCAATCCGGCGGCACGGATAATGGCGCAATTGAGTTTTTACGCACCAATACATCCACCCTCAAAGTCATTGGCAACAAATTCGTCGGGCGTGGCAAAGGCATTGCCAGCGATTTGGCGGTGGAATTTAACGAATACAGCAATGGCGCAAGCACTTGCCCAACCTGTCGCGTGGAAAACAATGACATTAGTGGCTTCCACGATGGTATTGGTTACTTCACATCATCCGCTATGACAGGTTTAACCATTAACAAAAACCGCGTATGGGACAATACGGAATTTGCGGTTTTCCTCGGTAATGCGCAAAACAGCAGCGTTACGTTCAACCAGTTGTACAACAATGGCAAGAGCGGCGTATTGGTCAACCAAACAGGTGCGCAAGTCACCCTGAGCCAAAACAGTATCTACAACAATGGCGAAGTGGGAATCAACTTAGCAGGCGGTAATGAACATACCCCTGGTGGCGCTACCCTCAATGATGCTAACGACACGGATACGGGCGCGAATACCTTGCTCAATTTCCCACTGTTGACCCAAGTCCTCAATAACAGTGGCAGTTTAACCATTACTGGCTGTGCGCCTTCCGGTGCAACGGTGGAATTGTTTGAAGCCGACACCACCGCAGGTAGCGCAAGCGTCGGGGCAAACCGCTTTGGCTTGACACAGGATTATGGTGAAGGACAAACCTACCTCGCCAGCGTGGTCGAAGGTGGTGCAAACGATGCAGCAACGGGTGATTGTACCCTCACCACCGATGCGGATGGCAACAACCCAACAGGCATGAAGGCGTTTAGTATCACCATTATCACCCCTGCCAGCTTTGTCACGGGTGATGCATTGACCGCGACAGCCACCATGAGCGGCGTGGGCACATCGGAATTTTCGCCAACCCTTAGCTTGTTACCAACCAGTGCCATCAGCGGTCGCGTGTTTGAAGACGTGAACTACGGCGGCGGTGCGGGACGTGGTTTCGGTGCATTAGGCACGATGGGCATTAATGGCGCACGGGTCGAGTTGTACAACAGCGCAGGAACATTGGTTAGCACTACGGATACCGACAATAGCGCGGGCAACGATGGCATGTACAGCTTCGTAAACATTCCAGTGGGTAATTATTATGTGCGCGTGGTGAGCGACACGGTTTCTTCCAGCCGTGCCGGATCAACGGGTGCAGAATTAGGAGTCATGACATTCCGCACTGATGGCACGACTGCCGTTACCAATGAAGTCGGTGGGCGTAATAAAGCTGCTAGTGATGCGTTAAGTAATGATGGCACATCAACCCTCAATACCAGCACGTTCTTGTTCAGCAATGGCACATTATCAGGCAAAGTTGCGCAGGTAATACAAGTACTTAGCTTAAGTAGCACGGCATTAACCGATGTCAGTGTAGGTTTTAACTTTGACACGATTGTAAATGCGAACGATAACGGACAAGGTTCGTTACGTCAGTACTTGATCAATGCAAATTTGCTGGGCAATGACAACGCGCTTGCACAAACCGGACTGACTTCGGGTAAAGAAAACGCCATTTTAATGCTATCCACCACCGACCCGAACTATAACAGTAGTGGCAATTACTGGAGCATTGCCTTGCAAAGTGGATTACCAAACATTAACGCCCCCATTGGTTTGGATGGCAGCTTACAAGCAGGTTTTACCGCGAATCCGGTCATTGAATTGAACGGCACGAATGCAGGCACTGGCACTCATGGCTTAATGCTCGGCAGCGGTAGCGATGGCAGTGCGATTCGTGAACTAGCAATCAACCGCTTTGGTGGCGCAGGATTAGTGATCAGCAATAGCCAAAATCACACCATTCAAGGCAATCACATTGGCACAGATACCACAGGCTTGGTGGCTCACGGCAATACAGGTGCGGGGATTCAATTGGACAATGCCAGTGCTTGTTTGATCGGCAGCGATACCAGCAGCAAAGCCAATACCATTGCCAATAATGGTGGTGATGGCGTTAGCATAACGGGTACGACATCGCTGAATAACAGCATTCTTGGCAATAGCATTTACGCCAATGGTGGTTTGGGGATTGACCTTAACGACGATGGCGTGACCACCAATGATACAAATGATACGGATAATGGTGCGAATGATTTACTCAACTTCCCCGAAGCCAAAGTGAACTCATTCGGTGCAAATGGTACGAA
>CAZTUZ010000281.1:0-2937 GCA_964617055.1 uncultured Thiothrix sp. | reverse complement strand
ATGGCTGCAAGTTGTTCATTGGTGAATACATTATAAGGGGGAATACCGTCACGCTCGGCAGTCGTTTTACGCAATTCCCGCAAACGCGAATAGAGGACAAAATCATTGTCGTTTAGCACTTCTTTATAGTCGATCTTGCTGCTGGCTTTACTGTTACTGGTACTCGCACGCTTGAGATTGCTGCCCACCAACGAACCTTCATTGCTTGACCATGTAACACAAATTGCCCAAAAACTGTTTACACCATCAGCAACAAAATGCTTGTCGATGTTGCTAATACGATGCTGGTCACAAAAGGCATTGAGGTCAGTTTCTATGTTTTCCGAGTTCGCTACCGGAATTTTGAAAAATTTCTGTTTCACTTTTTCTTCCTGAAAGAGTTCGTCAATCCTTTGAAAAATTTTTCTACTACCCCCCCGCTCCCGACGCTGCTACGGCCTGCCGTGTCGCCCGCGCCACGTCTGTCCGCATCTGCATCGTCCGCTCTTGCCTGTTTTGCGGATCTGCCGCCTTGACCTGCCCTTAGCTCATGACCTAAGAGCAAACGGAAACCAACGTTGAAGTCACGGTTAACAGGCTCAAGCCCGCGACGATAGGCAGAACGGCAGTCCCAGCCGTAACTGTACCACGAGCCACCACGGACGACGCGCTCAACGCCCGCTTGGTCGCCTCCGGCGACACCCGCTGGGTCTGTAACTGGCGAGGCTGGTAATTTTTCTTGCCACGCATCCTGACACCATTCCCACACATTGCCGTGCATTTCATACAAGCCCCACGGGTTAACAGGCAGGGATTTAACCGGAACAGTCTTCTCTCTATATAGACCTTTTTTGCCATCTGCGTAGGGATAATTGCCATCGTAATTCACTTGTTCTGGGGTAATATTTTCACCAAATGAAAACGGGGTAGTCGTACCCGCACGACAGGCATATTCCCATTGGGCTTCCGTCGGGAGTTTGGCTTGTAGACCGAGAATAAGGGCGTTGAGTTGTTTGATGAAGTCTTGAATGTCGTTCCAGCTTACTTGCTCAACGGGGTTTTTGGGGTTATCGCTGAAATGGCTGGGGTTGTTGCCCATCACCGCTTGCCACAAGGCTTGGGTAACAGTGGTATCTGCCAGCCAGAAACCTTGGGTTAGGGTGACTTCGTGTTGAACTTCATCATTATAGCGTTCCGCTTCGGATTCGGGTGAACCCATCATGAACGTGCCGGGTTCGATCCAGCGAAAGCGTTGGGTGATGTTCTTTATGGTTAAATCAGCGTACAAACCGTATTGGTCAGAACCGAATGGTTGCGCAAACGCCCAACCTCCTGCACCCGAAGACTCAGCAACAGCCCAAGGCTGAAACTTTTCTGCACCTAACCAGCCAATCCCTGCCCACAATCCGTTAGCATTACGCCCAAGACTGCTTGCCCATGAAGGTTTGGCAATGGCTTCGATCTCAATCCTGCTGTGCGTTGATTGAATGGAAACAATGCCATTATCAGGCATCTCCACAACCCTATCCCGTTGAGCAACAACAGTATTTTCCAAACCGATGGTGGGGGGGAGTTGTTTCAGTGCTTCAAATGTTGTTATTGGTGCGGATACCTCACCACCATCACCGACTTGTTGTAGTTTAAATTGCCCCTGATCACCGACTTGCACTACATGCCACTGAACCCATTCCTCACGCGCTTTCTCATCCAGCACCCACTGCAATCGTGCCGGATCAAAGTCTTTTTCCAATTGCTCAGGCCACTTACCCGCCCGAATGTCTTCTGCGTAAGCCACCCCAAACAAGTGGTACGCCAGCTCATTATGCTCACTGCGCCAAATGCTTTCTGGTTTAGAAGCCAACATAGTGCGGCATTGCATCACCAAGGTTTTATGCCGTGCTGAACCTTGTCCTTCTTGGATAACAGTAGCACACAAGCGTTGGAGATAATCCCGTAACGCGGCATCATCGCGCTGTTCCAACACACATTGGTTCAATTTTTCCAATTGCCGTAAACCTTCAAAAGCACAGGAATGATGTGCTTGCACAAGCTGCCACAGTACTTCAGCTTGCCACGAGCCTGCAAAACGCGCTTGATAGGCTTGGCGGTAACGTTCCGCTACTCGCTCATCTAAACGGATACCCAACCCAATCCGGCGGATGTCAGGGTGATTCCAGATTTCGCCTTCCCGCTCACTACCGCCCCAATGCAATGCCAGACGCAAACGCCGCAACAACCCCGTATCCACCACAGGCAAACACGATAATAAAGCTAAAATATCGTCCATCGGAACGTGTTTAGGCGCAGTCAATGCAAAACCTGTTTTGCTAGGATGCCGTGGCAGTCGGTAAGCATCATTCAAAGGGTGTGGTTTGAAAGTGCGGCACAACCGCTGCTGCGAAGGGGAGCGCATGACGGGGCTGAGCGTCAATAGGGGTGCGGGATGAGAACGCAATACCTTAAGCAAACGTGACCAATGGGCACTGACACTAGCGTTATCGGCTGTTACTCCTAAATCCCCCAAAACCAAAATCGGCACATCTGCTGGCGGCAATTTCCACTTTCGCCACTCATCATCCACTTGCCCTGACCACGGGATGCAATCGGGTATTTCCCCAGACCAAGCCGTGTCCTCAAAACGAATAGCGTCAACAGCATCCTCACCCAACAATGCTTTGAATTGTTGGATGACACACGCAAAGTCATTCCAGTACGGCTCTAAATGCAGCCCAGCATCCACAATAATATGCAGACGTTGCGCCCAATGTTGGCGCGACATCTGCGGTAAACGATGCAGGGCTTTACCTAATGCTACTTGACGTGCCAATCGTTGCTGATCCAAACGTTTGCTGGTGCGTGACACCCCAAGGCTATTCAACAAAAATGGAATAAGGTGTGAGAGCGGCAGTAACAGATCGGAAGAGCACACGTCTGAACTCCAGTCACAGCGATAGATCT
>CAZTUZ010000280.1:0-2949 GCA_964617055.1 uncultured Thiothrix sp. | reverse complement strand
AGTGTACTGGGTGTGTACGCTGATTGAAGAATCCGAAGCCTTGCAATGCGAAGCCGCCGAAAAAACCGCCGAAACCTTGCGCGAACGCTTGCCACACGTCACGGTCGGGTTGGTACACGGCAAACTGCACGCTTCGGAAAAAGAACGCATTATGCGTACATTCAAACTCGGCGAAATTCAATTATTGGTTGCCACCACGGTAATTGAAGTCGGCGTGGACGTGCCGAATGCGTCATTAATGGTGATCGAAAATGCCGAACGCATGGGGTTATCGCAACTCCACCAATTGCGCGGACGGGTCGGGCGCGGCAGTGTCGCCAGCAGTTGCGTGTTACTGTACCAAGCCCCGCTCGGCAAAACCGCACGCAAACGGCTGGATGCGATGCGAACCACCACCGACGGTTTCAAGATTGCCGACATTGATTTGGAGATTCGCGGTCCCGGCGAAGTGCTCGGCACGCGCCAAACGGGGGACGTGCGTTTAAAAGTCGCCAGTTTATTGCGTGACCAGCATTTATTACCCGCCGTGCAACAAGCCGCGCGTGAAATCGTTGCGCGTTACCCCGAACGCGCTGCCTTACTCACCCAACGCTGGTTACAACGGGTTGGCGAAGACACAGCCACCCGCTTTTTCCAAAGCTAACAAGTAAAAATTGGTAAAGGTGTTTACGTTCGCACCGCACTGCTTGCTACACTGCCATCCTTTTGGAATCAACCGTATGAAACCAGCCTTACCGCGCTTTGGCGAATTTGTAGCTTTGGTCGCGCTGTTGATGTCGTTAACCGCTTTAGCAACCGACGCAATGCTTCCGGCATTACAAACCATTGGCCGCGACTTGGGAGTTGTGCATGAAAATGATGCGCAATTGATTATTTCCGCGTTATTTTTTGGATTGGGTTTAGGGCAAATGATTTTCGGTACATTGTCCGATGCATTAGGGCGAAAACCGTTAATGTTTTTGGGATTTTTACTGTTTATTTTAGGCAGTGTGTTATCAGCCCTTGCCGTGAATTTTGAACAAATGCTATTTGGACGATTATTGCAAGGTTTAGGTGCAGCCGCGCCACGGGTTTTAACCTTAGCATTGGTACGCGATTGTTATTCAGGTCGGGCAATGGCACAAATCATGTCGTTTGCCATGAGTGTTTTTGTACTAGTCCCCATGCTTGCGCCTTCTTTAGGACAAAGCGTGTTATTAATAACGGATTGGCGGGGTATTTTCGAGGCATTGTCATTATTGGCGGTGGGTATCATGGTATGGTTTGGCTGGCGTATGCCAGAAACCTTGCACAACGAAGATCGCCGCAGCCTAACATGGGAACATTTTTTCAGTAGTGCGAAACGGGTATTATTCAATACCACCGCCATGCGTTATACTGTAGCTACTGGTGTGATTTTTGGCGCATTCACAGGCTATTTAAATTCTGTGCAGCAAGTTTTGCAAATACAATACGGTTTGGGTGAAAGATTCCCGCTGTACTTCGCTTTTTTAGCATTAGGAATTGGTGCGGCATCTTTTGTTAATGCTAAATTGGTCATGCACTTTGGTATGCACAAAATCTCACGATTTGCGATCACATGGTTTATGGCATTAACCAGCCTTTTCTTTGTGTTTGTATGGCAAACTGCTGGAAACCCACCACTTTATGGTTTATTGGCGTACTTTTTACTTTCCTTTTTTGGTTTGGGATTATTATTCGGTAATTTGAATGCATTAGCCATGCAACCATTAGGACATGATGCTGGAATTGGAGCATCTGTAGTCGGTTCACTTTCCACTTTCATTGCCATACCGTTAGGCGCGTTTATTGGTCAGTCCTATAACGGCACAGTGCTACCTTTAATTAGCGGCTTTGGTTTACTAGGCATTATTGCAACTGTATTGATTTTTATTAAAGACAAACCCGACACAACCGTTTAAAAAGGCATTTTTGCAGGAAATTTATATGAGTGGTAAAGATAAACTGCTAGTTGCTGGCATAATATTAGCAATTGTTATTGCGTGGTTTGTTAAGCAAAACCCGCAATTAAATGATTATAACGCGATTTTACAAGCTGATACAGAAATTCAAAGCTATCCTTATCAAGTGCATGTACTTCATGCAGAAAATGGCGTGGTAACACTCAGTTCACCACGTTCACCGCAGGTTTCTGTTTTGCATTTTTTAAGTATTGCTTTTCCCAATCTCAATACCAGCAACCCCGACAGCCCCGAAATGATCGCCGCACAAAAACAACTCGCCCATATTCAAGAAAAAGCCTTCAAGCTCATAAAAGCACAACCCGATGTTAAAGAGGTACAATGGGAAATTGACCGCAACTGGTACGAAAGACATGGCTTAAAAGTCGAATAACACCGCTGCATCCCCCACCTTTTCCACCCCTTCCCACGCGCAAGGGGTGAAGAAAGTAAAAAAGACTTTACACCACCCATCAACAGTTAATTACCCCTTCCAATTCCCCTATTGTATTTATTCCTAAGCTGCCTATTCGGCAGTTAATAAACTGGTCATGCACAATCAAATGGGCGTGCATTTCTAAGCTGCCTATTCGGCAGTTAATAGCACTTCAAGGGATACTCGAAACCGCCATATTTTCTAAGCTGCCTATTCGGCAGTTAATGGACCGTACCACTCCATTATCAGCTCTTCGTATTTCTAAGCTGCCTATTCGGCAGTTAATATGGGCAACCACCGCGAGGGGACTGCCGGAAATTTCTAAGCTGCCTATTCGGCAGTTAATACCTTAGCATCTACGTCCCAGCGGATTTGCGCTTTCTAAGCTGCCTATTCGGCAGTTAATAAATAAACGACTTGACAAAAAGTTATTGCAATTTTCTAAGCTGCCTATTCGGCAGTTAATTCCCTTCCTGTCTGCCATAAGCAAAAGTTGTTTTTCTAAGCTGCCTATTCGGCAGTTAATCAGCCCTGCCGCTTTCGTAGCGGCTT
>CAZTUZ010000279.1:0-2955 GCA_964617055.1 uncultured Thiothrix sp. | reverse complement strand
CAGAAGACGATGACACCCTGAATTACCTGCCAATGCCGTCGGGCATGGCAACGTTTCGCCCTGCGATTTTACCGGAGCAGGACGATTTAGCCGATTACCCGCACGTTCACACCTTGCTACAACAAGTGCAAGCGTTACTCGATGCACAGGCAGGGCATTTGGATTTGAACGCGCAACCGTTGGCAGAACGTCGCTTACTGAATCAAATTCTCAGCGATGGCGAAGTCAGTATTTTGTTCGACACGGGTAATGGTGGGCACATGGAATGCCAAGAAACCAGCCTACCAGGGGTGTGGTGGCATCGCACCTTAGACGCACAAAAAAACTGCGTCGATGAAACGCTGGAAGTCGGCACAATCCCGCAATTAGTGCTGCAAAGCACGTTCGCTACTGCCGCCGCCCATTTCAATGCCGTGGATAGCGACTTACCCACGGGCATTATTAACGCCCCCGGTTTATTGGCGGAACTGCACGCAGCGATTGAACAGCAACGCTTCGGGCATGTGATTAATCTGAGCCTGTTACCGCTGTCGCCGGAAGATTTAGCCTACATTACCACTACCTTGGGCGTGGGCAAAACCGCGATTTTGTCACGCGGTTATGGCAATTGCCGCATTACCGCAACCGCGATTCAAAACGTGTGGTGGGTGCAATATTTCAACTCCACTGACACGCTGATTTTGAATACGCTGGAAGTGGTCGACGTGCCGTTGGTGGCGTGCGCTTCGGCGGAAGATTTAGCCGATAGCCGCGAACGCTTGCAAGAAATCCGCGAGGCATTGCGATGAGCGATTTACTGAATACGTTCGAGGGGTCGTATTTGGGGCACGCTGATCGTATCCCCGATGCCGCACGCTTGGAATGCAAAATCTGCTGGCACGTTTATGACCCCGCCGTGGGTGATGCTTACTGGCAAATCCCCGCTGGCACAGCATTCGCCGCCTTACCCGATCATTGGCGTTGCCCCGAATGCGACGGCGACAAAAATCAGTTCATGGTATTGCATGATTCCACCTGACATTACCGCGTTGAGCCGCTCGCTGGAGGAACATTTTCGCCACGTTCACGCCACGCAAATGCAAGATGTGCCGCTTCTCAACCCGCTATTACAGGTGGAAGCGGTTGATTTTCAAACGTTACCCGATAACGCGGGTATTATCGGCGTGCTGATTACGCCGTGGTTCATGAATTTGCTGTGGGTAGCGGATACTGCCGAAGCATTTGTGTCGGGCAATACGCGCCTATTGGCATTGCCGTCGGGGGAATACAGCCTCAATGCGAATCACGCCGACAACGTGGGAACGTTTTATTCCGTGTCATTATTTTCGCCCGTGCTGCAATTCACCGACCACGCTGCCGCCGTCTTAACCGCACAGCAGATTATGCTTTGCATCATGGCGACACCCGCGCCAGCCGTGCATAATGCCGCTGAATCATTACCCGCCCACCGCGCCGTTTCGCGGCGGGATTTTTTGCGCGGCAAATTCGCTTAAGGAGTCATCGCCATGTGTCTGGGTATTCCCGCTCAAATTATTGCCATTGTGGATGCGGAAAACTTAATTGCCAAAGTCGATGTTGGCGGCGTAAAGCGTGACGTGAACATCGCCTGCATTGTCGATGATGTACACACGGTCAGCGATTGCGTGGGCGATTGGGTATTGGTTCACGTTGGCTTTGCCATGAGCCGTTTGGACGAAGCGGAAGCCGCACGCACACTGGCATTACTCGCGGAACTGGGTGATTTACAAGCCGAACTCGATACGCTGCGTCAACTGGATAACGCGGAGGGCAAAGCGTGAAATACATCGACGAATTTCGTGACCCCGCCAAAGCCAAACTGCTGGTCGATGCCATTCACCAACTCGCGGCAACCTTACCCAACGACACGCCCTTACAATTGATGGAATTTTGCGGCGGACACACCCACACATTATTCAAATACGGCATTGAAGCCATGTTACCCGCCAACATTGAAATGGTACACGGTCCTGGCTGTCCGGTTTGCGTGTTGCCAATGGCGCGGGTGGACGATTGCGTAACGATTGCCGAACAACCGAACGTGATTTTTACCACGTTTGGCGATGCCATACGCGTCCCTGGTACGCGCAAAAGCCTGTTGCAAGCCAAAGCCGACGGCTGCGATGTACGCATGGTGTATTCACCGCTGGACGCGCTGACGTTGGCACGCCAACACCCCGACCGCGAAGTGGTGTTTTTCGCACTCGGTTTTGAAACCACCATGCCCAGCACCGCGTTGACGCTATTACAAGCGCACCGCGAAGGGGTAAAGAATTTTTCCATTTTCTGCAATCACATCACCACACCCGCCACCCTGCGAGCGATTCTCACCGATCCCGATTTAAAGCTCGACGGCTTCCTCGCCCCCGGTCACGTCAGCATGGTGATTGGCGCACAACCTTATGATTTTGTGACCCGTGATTACCACAAACCGCTGGTGATTACGGGCTTTGAACCGCTCGACATTCTGCAAGCCTTGTGGATGCTGGTAAAACAAATCGCCGAACGCCGTTGTGAAGTCGAAAACCAATACGCGCGGATTGTACCGCACGCTGGTAATGCCGCCGGACTCAACGCCATTCACGCCGTTTACGAAACCCGCGCCCACAGCGAATTTCGCGGCTTGGGTAATATCGGCGATGCGGGGGTGCAAATCCGTGCGGCTTACGCTGCCTATGACGCGGAAAAGAAATTCAACCTGCAAGCCGCTGCCAGCAGCCACGACCCCGACCACCTCAAATGCGCTGACGTACTGCGTGGTGTAATGAAACCGTGGGAATGCCCCGCCTTCGCCAAAGCCTGCAACCCACAAACCCCACTCGGCGCGTTAATGGTTTCGCCCGAAGGCTCGTGCGCGGCGTATTACGCCTACGGAAAATTGGCAAAACGTGGAGCGTAACGCTATTCTGCCAACCTGCTAAGGGTGAATTTTTTTGA
>CAZTUZ010000278.1:0-2964 GCA_964617055.1 uncultured Thiothrix sp. | reverse complement strand
TAATGTTTGAGCAAAATCCATTTAGCATGTTCCCCGCACTCGTGGGGATGAACCGCCGATGTGTACTGATATTGCCGTTGGCAATGCATGTTCCCCGCACTCGTGGGGATGAACCGTGGTGGGGCGATTGGGAGCTTGCGGATATTATATGTTCCCCGCACTCGTGGGGATGAACCGTTCAACAAGATGATTCACGCGAATGCCATCGGATGTTCCCCGCACTCGTGGGGATGAACCGTTACGGTGGATGCAATCGAAGGTGATCTTGCGATGTTCCCCGCACTCGTGGGGATGAACCGTTCTCTGTGATATGCCGTGCGAGATATGTGGCATGTTCCCCGCACTCGTGGGGATGAACCGCTCTCACCCCGTACTTTGCGCTCGACCTCCTCATGTTCCCCGCACTCGCTTAAGTATCTACACATCTTTTTTCATTTTAAAACAAGTTGTTAATATGTGATTTGCTTTGATTAAGGCTTATTTTTCACTTTGTCGAATAGCAAAATGAAGCCTAAATTTCCCTTCAAGTTATTGAATGAACAGATTAAACGAGATAAATTTTTGATTTTTAAGATATTAAGTTGTGTAGATACTTATGCCTTTAGAGAGGGGAGGAGGTCAATACGACCGTTTGACCATTGAGCAGTTGACGCAAGGGGAGGTTTTTCTCACAATCATTGCGAGTTGTCAAAGTGCGTTCTAATAAAAATATTATGACGAATTGTAAACCCCTGTGTCCGTTTTTTAATGTGTGCTTGATAACCCAATTATTTTAATAACCCAATGCGTGGGCAGGGCAGTGTGTGATTACCACATTAATCATTTCTTATTATTAAATAATAAATTGTCCGCTCCGATGGAGATAGCCAATGAATATATCCAATAACCAAGCCGAATTAATTCAAGCATGGGATAGCGTGAAACGCATGTTTGCTGTGATTACGTTTGACCCAAAAGGCTATGTGCTTGATGTAAATGACTTGTTCTTAATAACAATGGGTTTTAACGATAAGGTTGCTGTGTTAGGGCAGCATCACAGTTTGTTTTGTAAAGAAAATTATGTTAAGTCGGCAGACTATGTTGAATTTTGGCGGAAACTCGCAGCAGGTGAGCGCGTTAGTGGTGCGTTTCGTCGGGTACGTCATGATGCCAGTGAAATTTATTTGTATGCAGAATACGCCCCGATTCGTGATGAACAGGGGAACGTGATTAAAATATTAAAGGTAGCGCAAAACGTTTCCTGCATTGCTGAAGGCGTTGCCCGTCAATTGGGTATTAATGCGAAATTGGCTGACCGTTTAATGACATTGGAACTGCAACGTAATCCTTCCGTGTTGGGCAGTGCTAATACTGCTTCTGCTGCGTAATGGATCAGTAACGAAATCCGGTTCGCGCTTAATGTGCGAAAACCGGAGATCAGTCATGATGCAACGGCTTATTCGTCAGAATCTTTATCGCGGCGTTCGACAGTTTCGGGGTCGGCGATAATCGGGCGGTAAATTTCTACACGATCACCATCGGCAACCTTGGCATCCAGTTGAGTGATTTTGCCGAAGATACCCACGGCTTGCGTTTCTAAATTGACATCAGGGAACTGTTTGAGGATGCCAGAAAATTCAATCGCTTGCTTGACAGTGCTGCCATCAGGCACTTCGAGCTTCATCCACGTTTGTTTGAACTTATCCGCGTAGGCAATTCCCACATTCATGCCGCACCCCCTAATACCAAGGTGTTAGCAGATTGGGCTTTGCGTTGTTGTGCGGCGGCTTTGCGTGCATCCAAGATACGTTTTCCTGCCAATAAAAAGCCTAAAACCATGAAGCCACCAGGCGGCAAAATCATTAATAAAAAGCCTTTGTAGTGGGGAATCAGGGTCAGTTCCAAAAAGGAGAAGCTTTTGCCCAGTAATAATGAGGCACTGGCGAATAATGTGCCTGTTCCTATGATTTCGCGTACACCGCCAATGATGACTAGTGCGAGGGTAAAACCTAAGCCCATCATTAAACCGTCGAACATGGATGGTACGAGGCTGTTTTTCGAGGCGAATGATTCCGCACGCCCTAATACCGCGCAGTTCACCACGATCAGGGCAATGAATAACCCCAAGACTTTATACAGCTCGTGAACCCACGCATTCAATGCCATGTCGACCAGCGTAACCAAAGTGGCAATCACGGTAATGTAAACCGGAATGCGCACATCGGGGCTGACGATATGACGAATCGTGGAAATCAGGAGGTTGGATAAGATCAAGACGGCAGTGGTCGCTAATCCCATGCCCAAACCATTGGTGGCGGTGCTCGTGACAGCCATCGTTGGGCATAAGGCTAAACCTTGGGCAAACACGATATTATTGCCCCACAAGCCGTCTTGCGTGATTTTACGGTAATCAACACTCATGATTGGTTCTCCAATAATTCGGTTTTGTGTGCTGCAAAGAATTGCAACGCTTCATGAATGGCTTTGACCACGGCTCGCGGGGTAATGGTTGCGCCGCTGAATTGATCAAATTGCCCACCATCTTTTTTCACTTTCCAGTGCGCATCATCAGGATTGCTGAGTGAAAGCCCTGTGAATTTCAAAATCCAATCGCCTTTCGCCTCTTCGATCTTATCGCCTAACCCAGGGGTTTCCTTGTGGGCTAATACGCGTGTGCCGAGGATGTTGCCGTCGGGGTCAACGGCAATAATGATCTTGATTTCACCTGCATAACCATAACCCACGGTTTGCCACACCAATGCTGTGACTTTGCCTGCCCGTGTACCACGATAAATAGTGATGTCTTTCCCTGCCGTGTCTTTTAAGGTCACGGTATTTTCCAGTAGCTTATTATCGTGCAGATTATCCGCCACGACTTGCGCTAGTGAAGCTTGCAAGTCTTCGGCTTGGCGTGCCGCAATGGGGGATTTCGTGGAAAGGTTCATGCTAACCAACAGCGCGGCAGCAATCGCCACGAATCCACCG
>CAZTUZ010000277.1:0-2965 GCA_964617055.1 uncultured Thiothrix sp. | reverse complement strand
TACATGGCCGCAGCGGGTGAAATTAACGCGGCTGCTCGACAATTGGCAAAAATTGTGGCGTGTTCACCGATTTACTATGTGCAGGCGCAGGCTGAACCAGACTTTGCACAGCAGTTAGAGATCACAGGGATGTTGCGTGATTTGCGGGTAGTGCATGTTAAGCGTATTCAGCACAATACCCAACATCACTGGCAAAGCAATGCGTTGGCTAACATGAGTTTACCGGATCGGATTGACCCGAATTTATTGTTTCGTCAGGTGATTGGGCAGCATTTGCGGGTGATGGAACACTTACCGTATGTCACGTTACGTTACCGCGAACGGCAGATTTGCCAGTTGATTTTGGATGCGGCGCAAAAACGTGTTCAGCGGGAAATACGTCAGCGTTCGTTGCAATACGAGCGAGCCGCAGAGCAACAGCGTTCGCGCTGGTCGTGGGTGAACCAAGCGGGTGGAGCGTTGTTGCATGCTTCGACGGTTTTATTATTGGCCGCTTTGATGATTTTTGTAGCGCGATTTGTTGCAGGATTTTGGGGATTCAGCCACCTTATCGGCGCAGATAGTGTGGTGAACCCCGTGTTAAGTGGTGTGTTTATGTTGGGTATGATGGGTATTGCGTTAGCACGGTTTGTGCCATTTGGGGTCAATAAACTGCTACGCAAGCAAATCGAACTGGATAATACACTGCATTTATTGCAGTCGCCCACGCCAAGCTAGTCGACGTAGGTAGACGATAATACTTATCAATAATCCCCATAGTGTGTGTAATTCCAGTGTTCCTGCCCCTCCGGGGTAAAGATTTTTTTGATTTGTCGCTAGAACCGTAGCATTGGCGTAGGGTGGGGGTGCGTATTGTTGAATCCAATGGGTGTAGTGGGCAACGCGTGTGTAGATGCCATATTTTTCTGGCATAGCACAGCCGTCGCCTTGGCTAACAATACCAACTTGGCGGAAAATACCGTTGTGCATCACCATGAGTGGGCCACCGCTATCACCCGCACAGGCATCGCGTCCACCTTGGGTGTAACCTGCACACATCATGCTGGCACGAATCCGACCATTGTAAGCTTGGGTTTGATTGCACACTTCATTGGCGACAATTGGCACATCCACCTGTTGTAGCATACGCGGGTAATGGTTTGGTATGTTGTTAGCAATACCACGCGCACCCCAGCCGACCACGACAGCGGGTGTACCATCGTCGGGTGTGGCAGTGTATAAGGGCATGGTTGCCCCTTCCAATGGAGCTTCGAGCATGATTAAGGCAATGTCATTTGCCCCTGTGCGTGCATCATAATCAGGATGTACGATAAGCTGTCGTGCATGGCTGTAGCGTCCTGATGGCGAATCTAGTCCTACAGCTCCTGAATAAATTACCAGATCGGCTGTGCCGTATTCGTAACTTAGACCAGAAACCTCGCCTGTAATGCAATGCCCGGCTGTGAGTACCCATAAGGGATGGATGAGATTGCCACCGCATAAGATTTCTCCTGTTGCGGTGTTTTTAATGGCCACAACAGAAGGCCAAGCATTCTGTCCAGCGGCGTTTCCCCCTACAATGCGCATCATTAAATCGGTGTTCGCGCCTGCGTAGTGCCACGGTAACAGCAGGAGGAAAATAACCCCTAATTGTTTATACATTGTATTGTCCCCTGTCGCGTTATGATTTTGCTCTGTCGTTGTACGACCGTCAGAATCAAGAAAATACTGCAATAGATGAGAAAAATTTATGAGTTTTATTTTAGTCGTGGGTAATGCCACCTTCGATACCCTTAGTGTGGTGGATCACTACCCGCGAGAAGATGAAGAGTTACGCGCTGTACAACAATGGACAGACTGTGGTGGTAATGCCATTAACACCCTGAAAGTGCTAACGAACAACCGCCACCGTTGTGATTTTGTCGGCGTTGTTGCACAGGATCACCTCGCGCCCATGCTCATACAACGTCTACAGCAACAGGGTATCGGGTTGCAATACATGCAAATAGCGCAAGGTCAAACTCCGCAATCCCACATTTTGCTCAATCAACAAACGGGCAGCCGCACGATTGTGCATCACCGTGATTTACCTGAATTAGCAGCAGAAACGCTGCGAGCGATTCCGGTAGAGCATTATGACTGGTTGCATTTTGAAGGGCGCAATGTCGAACAATTAGCCGCTATGCTGCATTATGCGCGTGACACCTTAATTGACCAACCGATTTCTCTGGAGCTAGAGAAGGTGCGAGATGGTTTGGAAGTGCTTGTGCCATTGGCTGATATTGCCCTATTTTCGCGTGACTATGCCCAAACTTGTGGCTTTCACGATGCCAAAAGCTTCTTGCAGCATCAACAGCAGCAGCATGGTGCAATGTGGATGACTTGCACTTGGGGGGCGCAAGGTGCATGGGCGATTGACCAGCTTGGTGAGGTGTTCCATGCACCAGCACCTCGTGTAACGGTCGTGGACAGTAGCGGTGCAGGAGATGGGTTTAATGCAGGGTTAATTCACGCGCTTGTGACGGGGCGAACATTGGCAGAGGCTTTGCACTACGCAGTGGATGTTGCCAGCCGTAAAGTTCAACAATACGGCTTTGCAGAATTGATTTAAAACAGCACTGAACACCTACTGTATCATCAAGTAGGTGTTACGGTTTGTGCGACATTGATCAGGCGATAGTCAGGAAAGCATACTTGGAAGCGCGTGTGACCAGGACGGCTTTTAATGGTTAAATAGCCGTTGTGGCGTTGCATAACGTGTTTAACGATGGCTAATCCTAACCCTGTTCCACCGCTTTCGCGTGAACGACTGCTATCAACGCGGTAAAAACGTTCAGTTAAATGAGGAATGTGTTCTTTGGGGATTCCCGGTCCATTATCTTCCACGGATAAACACACATGTCCCGATTTTTTTTGTTGCCATTTCACATGAATATGCGTGCCTGCTGGTGTGTGTTGTACCGCATTCCCTAATAGATTGGTTATC
>CAZTUZ010000276.1:0-2990 GCA_964617055.1 uncultured Thiothrix sp. | reverse complement strand
TCCGGTTTCCACATCCACCACAACGGGGAGGAAGCCACGGAAACGTCCGGCAATGGGGATTATTTCTATATCGTCTGTCATGGCACAGAAGCTTAGCGGAACTTATGCAAAATGAATAGAAAAGATTTTAAAATTAATTAATAAGTATAAGAATATGAAAGTAAAGTAAATATTTTGCTTGTTGTTTTTGTGTTGTGAAAGTTTGATTGATTATGCTATTTTTTAACGAAATAGCATGAAGAAAACACCATAAAAATCACAGTAATTGCAGCATGAGAGAGGAGCTAAAATGAATAAGCCACTGCAAGATATTGATTCACAAGAAACCTTAGAGTGGATTGAATCATTAGAAGCGGTTATCGGTTCAGAGGGTTTAGAACGCGCCCATTTTTTGTTAGAGAAACTCATTGAAACCGCTCGACAAAATGGCGCGAACTTACCGTACTCAGCGAATACCGCGTATATCAATACCATACCGCCGCATTTAGAATCGTATACACCTGGCAACCCCGCATTAGAAACCCGCATTCGCTCTTACATTCGTTGGAATGCAGCGGCAATGGTGGTGCGCGCCAACCGCAAAAGTAGCGAGTTAGGCGGACACATTGCCACGTTTGCTTCCGCCGCTACTTTATACGACGTAGGGATGAATCACTTCTGGCACGCACCATCCCCGCAACACGGCGGCGATTTGTTGTATATCCAAGGTCACGCCGCACCAGGGATGTATGCCCGTTCGTTTTTGGAAGGGCGATTTAATGAAAGCGATTTGGACAGTTTCCGCCAAGAAGTCGATGGCGGTGGTTTGGCTTCTTACCCGCATCCGTGGTTAATGCCGAATTATTGGCAGTTCCCTACGGTTTCAATGGGTTTAGGCCCTTTGATGTCGATTTACCAAGCCCGTTTCATGAAATATTTACAGCATCGGCAATTAGCGGATACCGCGAATCGTAAAGTGTGGGCATTCGTGGGGGATGGTGAAATCGATGAGCCAGAAAGCTTGGGAGCGATTTCATTAGGTGGACGCGAAAAACTCGACAATCTGGTGTGGGTGGTGAATTGCAACCTGCAACGATTGGATGGTCCGGTGCGCGGTAATGGCAAAATCATTCAAGAACTCGAAGGCGTATTCCGTGGCGCGGGTTGGAATGTGATTAAGCTGGTGTGGGGTTCGTATTGGGACCCGCTCTTAGCGATGGATAAAGATGGCATTCTGAAACAGCGCATGGCAGAGGTGGTCGACGGCGAATACCAAAATTACAAAGCCAAAGACGGTGCGTTTGTGCGCGAACATTTCTTCGGCAAATACCCCGAACTCAAAGCGATGGTGGCGAAAATGAGTGATGCGGATATTTGGCGATTAAACCGTGGCGGACACGACCCGCATAAAGTATTCGCGGCGTATCACGCGGCGGTGAATCACGAAGGACAACCGACGGTGATTTTGGCGCATACCGTGAAAGGTTATGGCATGGGGGCGGCGGGCGAAGGGCAAAACCGCACGCACCAACAAAAGAAAATGTCACCCGAGGAAATGATTGCCTTTAAAAATCGTTTCAACATTCCGCTGAGTGATGCGGACGCAGCCGAGGCGAAGTATTTCCGCCCTGCCGACGACAGCGAGGAAATGCGGTATTTATTGGAACGTCGTAAGGCTTTAGGCGGTTTCTTACCACAACGCCAGACCCACGCCGCGCCATTAAAAGTGCCGGAGTTGAGCACGTTCCAACCGTTATTGGACAGTTCTGGTGATCGGGAAATGTCCACCACCATGGCGTTTGTGCGCTTACTGACTTTATTGACACGCGATAAAAGCATTGGCAAGCACATTGTGCCGATTGTGCCGGACGAAGCGCGTACCTTTGGCATGGAAGGTATGTTCCGCCAGTTGGGGATTTATTCATCGGTTGGGCAATTGTACGAGCCACAAGATAAAGATCAGGTGATGTTCTACAAAGAGGACAAATCCGGTCAGATTCTGGAAGAAGGCATTAATGAGGCGGGGGCGTTTTCGTCGTGGATTGCGGCGGCGACTGCTTACAGTACGCATGGCGTGAATATGGTGCCGTTTTACATTTATTACTCGATGTTTGGCTTCCAACGCATTGGTGATTTGGCGTGGGCGGCGGGCGACAGTCGTGCACGCGGCTTTTTGATTGGTGGCACAGCGGGGCGCACCACGTTGGCGGGCGAAGGTTTGCAACACCAAGACGGTCACGGTTTGGTGCAAGCCAGCTTGATTCCCAACTGCATTGCTTATGACCCAACCTTTGCCTACGAAATGGCAGTGATTGTGCAAAGCGGTTTGAAGCGTATGTATCACGATCAGGAAGACGTGTATTACTACATCACCGCCATGAATGAAAATTACCTGCACCCTGCCATGCCAGCGGGTGTGGAAGAGGGGATTGTAAAGGGCATGTATTTGCTCAGTGGCGGCGGTAAAAAGCGCAAAAAAGTCCAGCTCATGGGGTCGGGAACGATTCTGCGCGAGGTGATTGCCGCAGCGGAATTGCTCGACAAAGAATGGGGCGTGGATGCGAATGTGTGGAGCGTGACCAGCTTTACCGAATTAGCGCGTGAAGCGCGTGACGTGGAGCGTTGGAATCTGCTGCACCCGTTGGAAGATGTCAAAGTGCCTTACGTTACACAGTGCCTGAAAAATCAGCGAGGCCCTGCGATTGCGGCGACGGATTACATTCGCCAATACGCCGAGCAAATCCGTGCTTGGTTGCCCATGCATTACAGCGTATTGGGAACGGATGGCTTTGGACGTAGCGATACCCGCGCCCAATTGCGTAAGCATTTTGAGGTGAATCGTTACTTCATTGTGGTGGCAGCGTTGAAAGCCTTGGTGGATGAAAATTCCTTGCCAGCCGTGAAGGTGGTGGAAGCGATGGAAAAATACGGCATTCAAGCGGATAAACCCAACCCACGTCTGGCATAAGGAGAGTGTGTGATGGCAAGCCAAACCCTGAAAGTGCCTGACA
>CAZTUZ010000275.1:0-3018 GCA_964617055.1 uncultured Thiothrix sp. | reverse complement strand
CGGGCTAAGTCGTACCAATCCATGCGGTTAAGCACAGCCATTGATGTTCTCCTCCTAATTAGCGTGGGAAAAATGCTATCAGGAAAAGAAAACAGCCGATATTAGACAATGGTTTAGCTGCAACGCAGCAAATGAGAAAAACCGCCTAACTTTCCCAATTACCCCAACCGCCACCAAAACAGTGCGGTAATCACGCTCCACATGAGCACCACATACAGCGCGTTGCCTTTGACCAAATCCATACCGGAAATTTCAAATTGACTGCGTAACACGGTATTCACGCCAGAAAAAGGGCTGGCAACCACGCCTATGCTCCAAATGCACAGGAAAAATACCGCCAGCATGTCAGGGGCAATGTGTAACGGCGCGAGTAACGACCCCAACACCGCAATACTGACCACCGGATGCACGCCAAACAATGAAATAACCAATACCACCGCTAAGGTTAGACCCGCTTGCCAACCGCCAAATTGCTGAAACGGTTGCCAAGTAACGGTGCTAAACAGGCTTTGCACCCCGACACTGAGTAAGCCCGCGCCCAAAAACAGCGACATTTCCCGCACCATGCGCGTACCACTATTGGCAATGTGCGTGGTTAAACGTTGCACCATGCAGCGCGGACGGGTAACGGCTAAATACGCCACACTTAACACCACAGACGTTACGCTAACCACGCTTAAAACGGGCACGCTTGGCAAAATAACATGCAGCACGAGCACCGTCACGGCAAGTAAGGCTGGCACAATTAAGCTGGAAAAGTGCAGCGGATAACCTTGAAAATCGGCGACTTTATGCAAACGCCACCCGCCAATTTCCACCACGCTAATCAGCATGGCGATTGCCATTAACCCCAACCCCGTCAACACCACCGGATGCAATTGCGCCCCCGGCGCATAGGTCAACGCCACCGCCATTGCCGCGAAAAACAGCGACCACAATGCCGCCATCGAAAAACCACGATTCAACACAATGGTGGCTTGTTTACCCAAGGCTTGTTGAGCTTGCAAACGTTCCGCCATTAACACCAATACCGACATATTAATCACCGCTCCGAGTAGGTGTACGCCGAGCAAAGTTTGCAAAAAAGCGAATTTACCACGCGGCAAGGCTTCGGGTGTGGCTGCGTCGTTAGCAATCAGGCGTAGAAATCCCACGCAATACAACATGACGATTAAGCCATTGTTTTGCAGCAAAATATCGGTGAAATTTAACGTCGCACCACGCAGCCATGCCCACATTAATAAGCCAAGACCAGCAGCACTGAGCAAAAAGAATTGGGTAAACGGACGCAGTGATCGACTGTGCAAGAGCAAGAAAAGTAAAGCCGACCACCCACATAAACCGCTTACCCATAACGGCAGGACAGGAACAAATAGGTGCAGGACGCTGCTCAATGCCATGCTGATCAGCAAGGCACTAGCAAATATTGGCAACGTTAAACGTTTCAACATCAGGAACTCACACGCCTAAAAGCGCGTGATTGTATGCCTAGATCAAAGCACGGACGATACCGCCTTCCACGCGCAATGCCGCACCATTGGTCGCTGCCGAACGCGGGCTGGCTAAATACGTCACCATTGCGGCAATTTCCGACGGTTCAGCAAAGCGTTTGATAATCGAAGTTGGGCGAGCGTGAGCAAAGAAATCAGCTTCGGTTTCCGCCATGCTTTTACCCGCTTCTGCTGCAAGTTTGCCGAAGAAATTATCAACACCTTCAGTACGCGTAGGTCCTGGCAATACCGCGTTGACCGTCACGTTGGTGCCTGCACACGTTTCGGCTAAACCGCGTGAAATCGACAGTTGCGCGGATTTGGTCATGCCGTAATGCACCATTTCCGCTGGCGGACAAATCCCCGATTCGCTGGAGATAAAGATAATCCGCCCCCAATTGGCAGCTTTCATGCGCGGTAAATAATGGCGTGATAAACGCACACCACTCATGACGTTCACTTCAAAAAAGCGTAACCATTCATCGTCGTTGATTTGCTCAAACGGACGCGGGTCAAAAATTCCGAGGTTATTCACCAAAATATCGACTTCTGGCAGGCTTTGCAGCAAGGATTGCACGCCTTCAACGCTGGATAAATCCGCCGTCACACCCTGCACATCAGCAGCAGGAAATTCTGCCAAAATGCGCTCACACGCCGCTTCAACGCGCTCGAAACTACGCCCATTGATAATGACGCTCGCACCTTCAGCAGCTAATTCCCGCGCAGTGGCAAAACCAATGCCCGCTGTTGAACCCGTCACCAAAGCGCGTTTGCCGTGCAGTTGTAAATCCATGCTAACTCCTTAATTCAAACCAATGGCGCGTAATCCGGCTTGCGCACATTGTTGGTCTTGTTCTTCACTCGCCCCCGACACGCCAATCGCACCAATCATGACACCCTGTTCCAAAATGGGTAAACCGCCACCAAAAGCGACAAAACGAGCGCGGCGCGGGATACCATCTTGTACGGCAGGCGAATGGGCTTGTAAAGCATCGTGCCACAAATGCGTGGGTAGCCCGAAACTAGCAGCGGTGTAAGCTTTATCAATGGCGATTTCAATGGAATGCAGCGGCGCGTTCGGCATCCGCAAAAACGCCATTAATGTGCCGGAACTATCAACGACAGCAACATTGATTTTAACCCCGATTGCCGCTGCCTCTGTGACTGCCGCTTGCACGGCAGCCCCCGCAGCATTCCAGTCAATCAAGCGTTGCATCACACTGACTGTTTGCATGTTATGTATCCTAAAACCGTATGACTTAAGTGTAAGCTGAAGTAAACGCGCCGGATTCTTCACCCGAATGGAAGAAAATACCGCGCCATAACTCATCCTCCGTCCACGTTGTTACTGGACGGTCAGGCTGTGCCAAATAAC
Organism: uncultured Thiothrix sp.; assembly: GCA_964617055.1. Lineage (GTDB taxonomy): Bacteria > Pseudomonadota > Gammaproteobacteria > Thiotrichales > Thiotrichaceae > Thiothrix. The sequence goes on along the minus strand of CAZTUZ010000275.1, from coordinate 153 downwards.
CCAAGCCCGCGAAAGTTTCATTACGATTGCCGGACGGGTCAAAGAAGTAAATCGTTTCGCCGCGTGTAATGCCGTGACGGGTCGGGGCAACGTCAATCTTGACCTTGTTTTTTCCCATAACATCGGCAGCTTTCAGCACATCGCTCCAACCAT
>CAZTUZ010000274.1:0-3024 GCA_964617055.1 uncultured Thiothrix sp. | reverse complement strand
GTTCCAGCGGTCGATTCCTAAAGCGTTCAGGCTGAGGAGTGCGTAGAGTATGCCTTTTTCGTTGATTTGCCCTTGTTGCCATGCGTCGCCGAGTAGGTCGGCTAGAATAAATTCGTAGTCGGTGACGTTGCCGGGGGTGGCGATAAGCCAGCCTTGTTGTATCCAGTGGTCATACGGCACGCGGCGGGTTTGCACGGCGGCTTCTACTTGGGTTTGCGGAACGTAGGAGCGTTGCCAGACACGTTGTGTGCCGTCGGGCATTTCGGCATACAGGGCAAAACTGCATAGGTCACTGACGCTGGCTAGGTCTAAACCGGCGTAGAGTTTGCTGGCGTGGCAAAGTTCGTCTAGGTTAAAACAGCGTTGGCAGGCACGCCATGCGTCGGGGTTGAGCCATGCAATACTGGAGGATAACCAGACATTAAAGTTTTTGGTGAGCACCCCTACCCTTGCCACCGGGGAATTTAGGGCTTTGGTGACTTGCCCTTGCAGATAATCAAGCTTAACCGAGCCGCGCATCATGGGGCGGGCGTGCCATTGTTGGCGCAAGGGGTCGTAGACTTGTAGTTCAGAGGCGGCTTGGTATTCTAAATTGGGGTTGGCTTTCAGCCAGTTGCGCGGGTCTTGCCATTCGTGTTCCCAATCGTCGAGCGTGTAGATAATACCGAAGTGTTCGTCGTCTTCGATTTGTTGTTCTAGCACGCGAATGGTGTAGTCGCGCTGTTCTAAGCAGATTGAGCCTTCTTTATTTTGGGTAAAACCGGCGGTGGTGATTTCCCATAATAAGGGTTGTGCGCGTGCGCCCTGCCCGGATACCAAGACATCGTGGATTTCACGGGTTTTATGCGCGTGTAATTCGTCGACTAAGGCGAAGTGTGGGTTTGCGCCGTCGATGGTTTCTGATTCGCGGGATAAGGGAATGAAAAAGCCGTCATTACGCGGGCATTCGATCTGGTTTTCGGAGTCTCGGAATTTGAGTTGTTTGCGGATTAACGGCGCGTAACCCAGCATTTTACGCGCATCTTTCCATAAGCGTTTGGCTTGGTCGCGGGTGGTGGCGGCGGCGTAGATTTCCGGTGCGCCTTCGTGGTCGATTAATAAACCATAGCCGCCCAGTCCGGCAAGTTTGATGGTTTTACCGTTTTTACGCGCTACTTCTTCGTACACTTGGCGAAAACGGCGTTTTCCATTGGCACGTTTCCAGCCGAATACCACGGAAATAATCCAGCATTGCCACGGTTCAAGCTCCACTGCTTTGCCGCGCCATTCGCCTTTGTAATGGCTTAAATAACTCATAAACACCAACACGCGGGCGGCGGCGTATTCGTCAAACTGTAAACCACGGGTGTGGGCTTGGGCGCGGTCGCGCTCGTCACGCGCCACCGCTAACTTTACCCAACGACAGGCGATAATTTCACCCGTTAACACACCGTGGGCATACGCACGCGCCGCCGCTAAGCCTTGCTGGGCGAGGTTTAATTGATGGGGGTTCATGTTTTGCCTTTGGTAAAAAAAAGCCCCGACGGGCGGGGCTGATAAGAATGTGTAAGTGTCTGGTTTTAGAATAATTCAGACGAACAGGTCTTTTCTGTATTGGGCAATGCGTCACACGCTTTAATGGTTTTGACTTCGCTTAAATCATAAATCATATTGCCGCGAATGGTATAAGGCATGTCTTTATAATTGCCTTCAAAGTCATCAGATGGCAATGTTTGTGTTCCATAACTTTTAATTTTCACCTTACCTTGAGGACTGATAATAATAGTCTTACCTGTGCCAGTCCCTCCAAGAAAGTTAAAACCTTTAACGCCAACGAAGGGATAATCTGATTTAAAATTCGCCGGAAATTTGTTGGCAGCATCCAATTTACTTTGCATTTTTTTGTAGACTTCTTCGACACATATTAAGTTTTCACAAGGTTGAAATTCAGATTTATTCCATGTTTTTAATTGTTCGCGCATTTTTTGGATGTCTTCGGCATTATGCAGCACTTGATAATTATCCCATGCGTCATCTAATGCAATTGCCGTTCTTGCCCCAGCTTCATCTTGGCAAATGGTAATTTCAGCCTTCGATTTGGCTTTTTTACACCAATTCGGTTGTAAGTGATCGGCTGTTTCAGGGGTGCTTTTGGGAGAATCGCTGGCTTTACTGGTTGAACTATGTGCAAGTTTCAGGTCGGGTCGATACTTGCTGGGATTAAAATCGGAAACATCGAACTCAAAGTAAGGTGTACCTTCGTGATATACCGTGGCGGCAATTCTGACGCGTTTAGCTGTTAATAAGCGGGTAATAAAGTCAGGAGCAGAGTGAATAAACAAAACGGTACTTTCATGTGAACTGGACTCCCCCGCTGATAGCGTAACGGGTTGATCTTCATCAAATCTTACTAACACCGTACAACCGCCAACACCACAGAGAAATTGTCCTTTGACAATAGATAACAGCGCTTCAGGTACATCATTTTTATGCCGCAGCATTAAAATGCCGTGTTGTTCGCCATTATAGGGAAAGCTAAAATTAACCGTATTGGTACTTTGTATAGAGGCATAATAGTTTTTAGTGCCTGTCATAGGGTCTTCTTGTTGCGAATAATCCCAACTGCCTGCGAATACTGAATTTGTGAAAAAAAGGGCTACTAAAATGCCGATTATCGAAAAACGAAAAACTGAATTTTTCATAGGATGGTTGCTAGTTAAGGGTTAAATAATCGTATTATTAATTTCCCATTCAGGCTATGCAATGTTTCTATAAGGGATTTTTTAAATACCCCACCCGTCTAAAAACACATTCCGTTTTATAGTCGTTGATAAGCTTCGCTTAAGAATTGCGGCTTAGACTGCAAGGCTCTCGTAGTTCTCGTTTCAACCATCCTTCTCCTGTGCCACTTTGAAGGATGGTTGACCCTTTCTAGCCGTTTACGTTAAGCCTTGCCGTGCTGTTGCAGCCCGTAGAGGGCGATGCGTTGGCGTAAGGTGGAGCGGTGAATACCCAATAGTTTGGCGGTTTTGATTTGGTTGCCTT
>CAZTUZ010000273.1:0-3045 GCA_964617055.1 uncultured Thiothrix sp. | reverse complement strand
CCTCGCCACCTTCGGCACGAATCTTTGCTGCTACCGCTTCGCCTTCGCTTTGCCGACGCGCGCCTAGCACTAATTTGCAACCCAATGCCGCGAACGCATAAGCGGCTGCTTCGCCAATGCCCGATGACGCGCCAGTGATCAAAACCACTTTGTTGGCTAAGTCCATGAAGGGTGCTTGCATACTGAATACCTTTTGCTTGTTTGGAATGAACGACAGTATGCACCGCCTTGGATTGTTTGATAATCTGCATAATTCCGCATAAGTTAGTGAGAAAAATTCAGTAATGAGCCGTCCCAGTTTGCCGGATTTAAGTGCGTTTCAAGCGATTGCCACGCATCGCAGTTTTACCAAAGCCGCTGTGGAATTGGGGGTATCGGCTTCGGCATTGAGCCATTCCCTGCGTAGCATGGAAGAACAATTGGGCGTGCGCTTATTGCATCGTACCACGCGCAGCGTCGCGCTTACCGAAGCGGGGCAAGCGTTATTGGAACGTTTGCAGCCCGCATTACGCGACATTCACGATGCGCTGGATGGGGTGAATGCGTTTCGGGACACGCCACGCGGCACTTTGCGTTTGAATGTGCCATCGGATGCGGCGCGGTTTTTACTCGCACCTCAATTAGCGGGGTTTTTAGCCGCTTACCCGCAGGTGCAATTGGAAGTGATTAGCGAAGATCATTTGCTCGATATTGTGGCGCATGGCTTTGATGCAGGAGTGCGTTGCCAAGAAACCTTGGCGCAAGACATGGTGGCGATTCCGTTTGGGCAGCTACAACGCTTTGCCGTGGTTGCGTCCCCCGCTTTTTGCCAACAATACGGTGTGCCGCAAACGCCGCTGGATTTATTGCAATTGGAGTGTATTCGGCGGCGATTCCCCAATGGCGAATTGTATCGCTGGGAGTTTGCACAGGGGGCGCAAACTTATACCGTGGAAGTGCAGGGCAGGCTAACCGTGAGTGATTCGATTGTGATGCGCGAAGCGGCGTTGCAAGGTTTGGGATTTGCGTATTTGTTGGAACAACACATCACGGATGATGTACAACATGGACGGTTGGTGCAAGTTCTGGCGGATTACTGCCCAGCGGACACGGCATTTTTCCTGTATTACCCTAGCCGTAAACAGCTTTCCAGCAGTTTACGGGCATTGATTGATTATTGGAAAACACCTGCTTTACGTTGAGCGTGGGGGTTGGTGCATGGCAATAACCGCAATGGCTTGATGAATTTCATCCATTGTCACTGCACCGCTGTGGTCGGCATCCACTTGCGCAAAGTGGCGAAATAAACGTGGCATAACGCCATTGGCTTCATCCCGTGTTACTTGCCCATCGTGGTTGGTATCGGCTTGTGCAAATCGTTGTTGTAACAGGTTTTCCATTTGGGCTTTTTGTGCCGAGCTAAAACGTTCATCCGACTGTGCGACAGCTAATAAACCTAAACTAAGTGCGATAACGGCTAAGGTTTTCATGAAGTAATTCCTTGTGTTGTGTGGGGTCGCCACGCGGGGGAGGCGAAGACATACGCTAAGCGTTCACGCCAATTTCGCGCTTGGTAAACATCACGCGCCATCTGCCACCATTCGTTAAACACAATGCGTAATGGGTTGTAAGTGGTTTCGGGTGTGGTTAATCCATAACGGCACGCGCTGGTTTCTGGGCGATATGTACCAAATGCATGATCGAAAAGCATGGTAATGCCGCCAAAATTACAATCCAAATACTCAGGGTTGGCAGCATGATGCACGCGATGATTCGAGGGCGAATTAAACACGCGATCAAACCAGCCTAAACGTGGGACTAATTCGGTATGTAACCAAAATTGGTAGAGCAAATTCACAGCGAACATGGTTGCCACGGCTGTTGGCGAAAAGCCAACGAACACTAATGGGGTAAAAAATAAAAACGTACCAGAAAGGTTTGCTGTCCATCCCAAACGGTAAGCATTCGCTAATGCCATGTGATTGGGCGAATGGTGTACGCGATGCGAAGCCCAGAACCAACGAATGCGGTGAGCGGCGCGGTGTTCCCCGTAATACGCCAGTTCCATCGCAATCAATAGTAGGGCAATGCCCCAAAGTGTATTGAGCGGAATGGTCCATAGGCGGTATTCCCAAACCGTGCTAAACACACCCAATGCCAAACCACGATACAATAGGTTGAATAACGGTTGCCCAATGGCAACACCGAGTGAAGCAAGGCTTTCGCGCCAGTCATAACCGTTGGGGTGCTGGCGTTGTAGCCAGACCCCTTCGATGAATGCGCATACCACCAGCATGGGTAAAGCATTCAACAGTAGGTACATTACTTGCTCCGTGTTACATGGCGAGAATGACCATTCGCGTGAGTAATGGTGCGTGAACCATTGCCACCATCGACGGAACGAATTTCCTTACCATTGACCGTGGTGCTTTTGCTGTAATTGCCATTACCATCGGTGGAAGCACCGTGTTGCACATCGTAAGTTTTACCACCATCGGTAGTAATGGTTGCGCCACCGCTGCGGCTATGGCCTTCAGCAAAGGCATTACCTGCGAATAACAGACTTAAGGCTAAAACACTAGCAGTGAAAGTGGTGTTGAAATGTTTCATGGTTCAGTCTCCTTACATCATCAGTTGCTTAAGTAACCGCAAAGTGTTGTATGCCTTGCGGTATGCTTGGCACTTTACCCCTGAAATGTAAGCAACTGATTGCACGCGCCCATGACTTTGTTACAAAGCATGTCAAATGCATTGCGCTGTAACCGTTTGTAATAATTTGCTGCTGAGAGCAACGCCGATTTCGGTAGGATGAGGGGGTTAGAAGCAGTTACCAAAGAATCTACTCAAATCTATTCAAAATGATTCATTTTAGATAGATTGTAAAAATAGTTGCCGTTTGTCCGCGAATGGTAGCAGCCAAAACACCGCTGATTAGACAAATATCATGCTGTACGGCATCCTTTTGACCATGATCATTAGCCATAAAATCCGTCTCCATCCCAACAATAAACAAGCGACTTACTTTGCTAAGGCTGCGGAGATCGGAAGAGCACACGTCTGAACTCC
>CAZTUZ010000272.1:0-3048 GCA_964617055.1 uncultured Thiothrix sp. | reverse complement strand
GTGAGTTGAATTATCCAAGAAACGAGAATTGGATTAAGTGACTATAATCACCTGAAGGGTGGAATCTTAGCATCAGGTGTCGCTATAAATAAGACTCTAGTTTAATAAATATTTTCTATTAAATGCAATGAAAACTTGCTGCCTTTTTAATAAAAAAATTTTATCGCTAAAGTTTTTCCCAGTGGCTCGGCTTTGTTATCATGCGCCCCATTCATCACAACAATGAGTTTTGTATGCAAAGTATTCTGGCGCGTATCGCCACAGAACTAACCGTTCAAGAAAAGCAAGTCGCTGCGGCGGTGGAGTTACTCGACGAAGGTTCAACCGTGCCGTTCATTGCACGTTATCGCAAAGAGAAAACAGGCGGTTTGGACGATACTCAATTGCGTTATCTCGAAACCCGTTTGGGCAGTTTGCGGGAATTGGAAAAACGCCGTGACACGGTGCTCAATTCCATTCGGGAGCAGGGCAAGCTCACACCGGAATTAGAACAGCAGGTCATGCGGGCGGCAACGCGCACCGAGTTGGAGGATTTGTACTTACCGTTTAAACCGAAACGTCGTACCAAAGCGATGATTGCGCGGGAGGCGGGGATTCAGCCATTAGCCACGGCATTGTTGGCAAACCCTAGCTTGAACCCCGAAACCGAAGCTGCGCAGTTTTTGAACCCTGATATGGAATTTGCGGATGTCAAAGCGGTGCTGGATGGTGCGCGGCAAATCCTGATGGAAGATTTCGCGGAAAATGCCGAGCTAACAGGGACATTGCGCGAATACCTGTGGGATCAAGCGGTGCTAACGTCCAATGTTGTGGTGGGTAAGGAACAAGATGGTCAAAAGTTTGCTGATTATTTTACCTACAGTGAAGTGCTGCGCAAGATTCCATCGCATCGTGCCTTGGCGTTATTCCGTGGGCGCAATGAAGGTGTGTTAGACCTGCAATTGGACGTGCCCGTGGTGGAAGGTGCGACGCATCCGTGTGAGGAAAAAATTGCCGCTGCATTCCAGATTCGTGATCAAGGGCGTGCGGCAGACCGTTGGTTATTGGAAACGGTGCGTTGGACGTGGAAGGTGAAATTGCACTCACGTTTGAGTGTCGACCTGAATTTGCGTTTGCGTGAAGCCTCTGAAGCGGAATCAATTCGCGTGTTCGCGGCGAATCTGAAAGATTTGTTATTAGCTGCTCCAGCGGGGGCGCGTCCGACTTTAGGCTTGGATCCAGGGTTACGCACGGGTGTCAAAGTGGCGGTGGTGGATGCGACGGGGAAATTGTTGGATTACGCGACGATTTACCCACATGCACCCAAAAAGCAATGGGACCAATCCCTTGAGATTCTGGCGGACTTGTGTCGCAAACATCAAGTGGAATTAATCAGTATTGGCAATGGTACAGCATCACGCGAAACCGATCATTTAGCCGCCGATTTAATTAAGCGTTACCCCGAATTGTCATTATCGAAAGTGGTCGTGTCAGAAGCGGGCGCGTCGGTGTATTCTGCCTCGGAATTAGCAGCGAAAGAGTTTCCGCTGTTGGATGTGTCGATTCGTGGTGCAGTGTCGATTGCGCGGCGTTTGCAAGACCCGTTGGCAGAATTAGTGAAAATCGACCCGAAATCGATTGGCGTGGGTCAATATCAACACGATGTCAATCAGCCGGAATTAGCGCGTGGTTTGGATGCGGTGGTCGAAGACTGCGTAAACGCGGTGGGTGTCGATGTGAACATGGCCTCGGCAGCATTATTAGCGCGGGTGGCGGGCTTGAATCAAGGTATAGCGGATAATATCGTAGCATTCCGAGACGACCATGGCGCATTCCGTAATCGCAATCAATTGAAAAAAGTCTCGCGTTTGGGGGCGAAAACCTTTGAACAAGCCGCTGGCTTTTTGCGTATTCGGGATGGCGAACAGCCGTTAGATGCGTCTGCTGTGCATCCTGAAGCTTATACGTTGGTTGAGCAAATTGCGGCGGTGAATCGTCAACCGCTGGCAAGTTTGGTGGGTAATAGCGAATTTGTTCGGCAGTTAAAACCTGCCGATTACGTTACCGAACAGTTCGGTGTGCCAACGATTTGCGATATTTTGGCGGAATTGGAAAAACCAGGGCGTGACCCGCGTCCGGCATTCGTTACCGCAACATTCCGCGATGGTGTTAATGCGATCAGCGATTTGCACGTTGGTATGATTCTCGAAGGCGTGGTCACTAATGTGGCGAATTTCGGTGCATTTGTGGACATTGGTGTACACCAAGACGGTTTGGTACACATTTCACAATTAACCAATAAATTTGTCAAAGACCCGCGTGAAGTGGTACGCACAGGTGATGTGGTGAAAGTACGGGTCGAAGAAGTCGATGTGCAACGCAAACGCATTGGTTTAACCATGCGCTTGGATGAATCAGGCGAAAAAGCGGCACCACGTCCCGAAAAACGCCTTGATAAGCGCGAAGAACGCGGAGTGCGTACAGAACAACGCAAACCAGATAACAAAGGCAATGCCACTCAAGCGCGAAAATCAGATTCGCGCAAGCCTGCTAAAGAAGCTCCACCAGCGGCAAATTCCGCAATGGGTGATGCGTTAGCAGCGGCATTAGCCAAACTGCGGAAATGACAGAACATAGGCTATAATCTGCCTTTTACTGCGCAAATGGCTGGCAATCCCTTGTCAGCCTTTGTATGCTTCGCAGCTTTTCACCCACCCACTGCTAAGACATTCATGATCATGTTTTAGTGGTTTTTTTAGGTTTAGCCGTTGCCGATGAGTAGTGCCATGCAGGAACAGTACAATCACAAGAGTCTCGAACCGGAAGTTCAACAGTTCTGGGAAGCCAATCGCACTTTTGAAGTGACGGAAGACCCAGACAAAGAGAAATATTATTGCCTTTCCATGTTCCCGTATCCCAGTGGGGTGCTACACATGGGGCATGTGCGCAACTACACGATTGGTGATGTGATTGCGCGTTTCCAACGGATGCAGGGTAAAAACGTGTTGCAGCCGATGGGCTGGGATGCGTTTGGTTTGCCAGCGGAAAATGCGGCGATTAAGAACAATA
>CAZTUZ010000271.1:0-3224 GCA_964617055.1 uncultured Thiothrix sp. | reverse complement strand
GGTTTACAGCACTATCGACAGCCCAGGTATTACTGGCCTGAACGATATGTATGTGCGTGATGGATTAGGCGGTGTACTCAAAATCAGTATGCTATTACTCACGGCAATGGTATTCGTGTATGTCCGTAAGTATTTGCATGATCACGGATTATGGCGTAGCGAGTTTTTCCTGCTCAGTACTTTCGCTGTGTTGGGCATGATGATTATGGCTTCTGCAAACAGCTTATTGGTCATGTATCTGGGGTTGGAACTGTTGGCATTGTCTATGTATACCCTTGTAGCGTTTAACCGTGACAGTAGCCAATCATCAGAAGCCGCGATGAAATACTTCGTCTTGGGTGCAATGGCTTCTGGCTTGTTGTTGTATGGTATTTCGTTATTGTATGGATTAAGTGGAAAATTGGATATTGCAGGTATTGCAACATGGGTTAGCACTCAAGATGTATTGCACAATATCCCATTGTTATTTGCTTTGGTCTTTATTGTGGCGGGTATTGCGTTCAAATTCGGTGCAGTGCCATTCCACATGTGGGTGCCTGATGTGTATCACGGCGCACCGCTAGCAGTGACGGTATTTTTAGGTAGTGTGCCTAAGATTGCAGCGATAGCTATGCTACTGCGTGTGTTGGCAGAAACGTTAGGTGGTGCGGTTGCCGGATGGTCACAAATGATGATGGTCTTGGCAGTTCTATCGATACTTCTGGGGAATTTTGCAGCGATCGCGCAGTTTAACTTAAAACGCATGTTTGCTTACTCCACAGTGTCCCACATGGGGTTTGTGCTAATGGCAGCATTGGCAGGGTCGGCAACAGGTTTTAGTGCGGCATTGTTCTACATTATCACCTACGCACTGACCGCAGCGGGTGGTTTCGCTATGCTAATTTTGCTGGGGCATGGTGGCAAAGAAGCACAAAACTTAGACGACCTGAAAGGTTTGCATGAACGTCACCCGTGGTATGCGTTCATTATGCTGCTGTTATTGTTATCGATGGCGGGTGTGCCTCCTTTGGTTGGTTTTTATGCCAAGTTATCGGCAATCCAAGCGGTGGTTGAGGCAGGTTATGTATGGGCAGCCGTGTTCATGGTGGTTTTGTCAGTGGTAGGGGTATTCTACTACCTGCGTGCTATTAAGTGCATGTACTTTGAAAAGGCCGAGCAAACCACACCGATTACTACGGATATGGATTTTGCAGCCCTGTTAAGTGCGAATGGTTTACTTACCTTAGTGCTGGGTATTTTCCCCGGATTTCTGATGGGAGTATGCTCTGCTGCTGTCATGGCAAGCCGTTTATAATGGAGCACACATGGATTTAACCGTTATGCAGGTGGGTTTGTTGGCTGGTATTTTTTTACTAGCCAACCTACCGTGGTTGAGTGAGCGTTGTTTCTTGATTCTGCAATGTGAGCGCAAATCGCCGCTGTTACGTTTGGTGGAATGGTTTGCGTTGTACTGGATCGCAGGCGGCATAGCATTGGCTATGGAGTACAAAACAACGGGTAGTCTGTACGCGCAAGATTGGGAGTTTTACTGGGTGACGCTATTTTTGTTCATGGTTTTTGCGTTCCCAGGCTTTATTTACCGTTATGTGCGTTAATTTCACTTTTATTTGCAAATAGTGCTTGCGCTCATCGGCAAAGATCGCTATAGTTCATGCCTCTGATGCGGGGTGGAGCAGTCTGGCAGCTCGTCGGGCTCATAACCCGAAGGTCGCAGGTTCAAATCCTGCCCCCGCTACCAATTACGAAAAGCCCCTTTTACAGGGGCTTTTTTATTATCTGCTGCACAAGAAGGTGCAAACGTAATGCAAGAAAGACTGGCTACTCTGATTCAAACCACAGTCACAGGCTTAGGCTACGAGCTGTGGGGCTACGAATACCGTCCTCAAAAAGAAAGTGCTTTATTGCGTATCTTCATTGATTCGGAATCAGGTATTACGGTTGATGATTGCGGGATTGTCAGTAATCAGTTAGGTACTGCATTGGATGTCGAAGACCTCATTCCAGTCGCGTACATTTTGGAAGTGTCCTCGCCAGGGTTAGATCGGGTCTTATTCGTTCCTGAGCATTATGCCCGTTATATCGATCAGCAGATTAAAGTGCGTACCCGCCTGCCAGTACAAAAACGTCGTAACTTCGTTGGGAAGTTGTTGAATGCAGGTGAGACCACAATTTCTATGGATGTGGAAGGTACAGCCGTTGAAATACCTTACGATATCGTTGATCGTGCTCGGCTGGTTCTGGATTTTCGACCTCAGCGCAAAGGGGGTAAACACGCATGAATAAAGAAATATTGTACGTTGTTGATGCCGTTTCCAATGAAAAGAACGTTAGCAAAGAGCTAATTTTCCAAGCAGTCGAAACCGCTTTGGCAATGGCTACTCGCAAACGTTATGGTATGGGCATTGATGTGCGCGTCGCGGTTAATCGCCAAACAGGTGATTACAAAACTTATCGTCGTTGGAAAGTGGTCGATGACGAAGATCCAGAGTTTGAAAGCCCAGAACGCCAAAAGTTAATCAGCTATGCAAAAAGCGAAGGTTTAGACGCACAGATCGGCGACTATGTTGAAAAACCAATCGACTCAGTAGAGTTTGGGCGTATTGCAGCACAAACAGCTAAGCAAGTCATTGTTGCGAAAGTCCGTGAAGCCGAACGCGAGAAGGTTGTATCAGCTTATCGGGATAAAATTGGGCAGTTGGTCATGGGTGTGGTAAAACGCGCCGACCGCAAAGGCATTACCTTAGACATGGGGGAAAATGCCGAAGCCTTTATTCCGCGTGAAGAAATGATTCCAGGTGACATCTTGCACAATGGTGCACGGGTTCGTGGTTATCTGAAAGAAATTCGTCAAGACGCGCGTGGTCCACAAATGATCGTGAGTCGTGCCGATGTCAATTTCCTGATTGAACTCATGAAACTGGAAGTCCCAGAAGTCAATCAAGAGATGATTGACATTATGGGAGCAGCGCGTGACCCTGGTTCGCGTGCTAAGGTTGCAGTGCGTGCTAACTTGCCTAACATTGATCCCATCGGTGCGTGTGTGGGGATGCGCGGTTCGCGTATTCAAACCGTTACCAATGAGTTAGGTGGCAAAGAGCGTGTTGACATCGTATTGTGGAATGAAGACATCGCCACCTACGTCATGAATGCGATGGCTCCAGCCGAGGTATTGTCTATTGTGGTTGACGAAGAAACCAAAACAATGGACATCGGTGTGGATGCAG
>CAZTUZ010000270.1:0-3252 GCA_964617055.1 uncultured Thiothrix sp. | reverse complement strand
CGATCTATGAGGCATTACTCGCCGCAACCCGTCGCGCATGGCAAACATGGAAACAATTGAAGGAGCGCGTGATTGCGCTCACCACACAACAGCAACAGTTCCAAGAACGTGTGGATTTATTGCGTTTCCAAGCCCAAGAATTGGAAACATTGGCCTTACAGCCGGATGAAATCACACAATTGGATGAAGAACTTAATCGCCTCGCTAATGCCGAACAATTGCGCACTACCACGGCGCAAAGCTATGACCAGCTTTACGATGCGGAACCGTCGTTGTATTCCAGTTTAGGACGAGTGATTGGTGAGCTAGAACAACAAGCAAGGATCGATCCACAATTAAACAACGCCGTGGAATTACTCACCAGTTCTCAAATCCAACTGCAAGAAGCCGCCGCACTATTGCGTGATTATGCAGAAGGCTTGGAAATTGACCCACAACGTTTGCAACTGGTGGAGTCGCGCATTGCTGAAATTCGCCACATTGCCCGCAAATACCGCTTAGAACCGCCAGCTTTGCTGGAAAAACTCGCATCCATTCAGCAGGAACTCGTACAATTAAACAGCGATGATTACGACCTCGATGCACTAACTGAGCAATTACACAACGCAACACAAACCTATCTGCAACAAGCACAACACTTAACCACCAGCCGCCAAGCTGCCGCACAACAATTAGCACAGGGTGTCACGCAGGCAATGCAGGATTTGGGAATGCAGGGTGGTGAGTTTTCGATTCAAGTAACACCATTACAGAATAAATCATCACATTTTCAAGCCACAGGCATGGATAATGTGGAATTTATGGTCAGTGCCAATCCCGGTCAGCCATTGAAACCGTTGGTTAAAGTCGCATCTGGAGGGGAGTTATCGCGCATTAGTCTAGCGATTCAGATGATAGCCGCCCAAAAAGTCACTCTACCTGCTCTGATTTTTGACGAAGTAGACACGGGTATTGGAGGAGGCATTGCGGAAGTGGTGGGCAAACAATTACGCGCATTAGGTACTAATCGTCAGGTGCTGTGCGTGACGCATTTACCCCAAGTCGCGTCACAAGCACACCAACACTACAAAGTCACCAAAATCAAAGGGCAATCACACACCAGCACGGGAATCGAACCATTAACGGCGACACAACGAGTAGAAGAAATCGCACGCATGATCGGCGGCATGGAAATCACCGCTGCGACCCGCGCTTTGGCGGAAGAAATGCTAAAATCTTAGCATTTCTTTCTCTATTCAACATCAATGCAATCCAACACTAATCCATAAAGCATGCATGTCAGATACTTTTAAACCATCCGTGCCAATATTCACATCCACACGCTTATTACTAAACCCCATGTTTAGCATCTTGGCTTGAGGCCAAATACTTGCTTGTAATGTGCCTTTCTTTAACGGCCATTTCCCACCAACTCCCCAGTAATCCGCTTCAGGTAAATGCTTGGCACTGAGAACCACTGCGTTTCCACGTTGATTCAGACGATAATGTGCTTGAACATCCACTTTAGGTTGTAATGTTTGTCGCATCGAACTTTTATAACCTTCTCTCCCTGTTAAATGCGGGTTATAAGTAACAAAACCATCCTCATCAACACTTTTAACATTTGAGGTTAATTGTCCTGTCGTATAAGGAACATCCGACCAATGAATTGCGCCCAATAAATCTTGCGCATAAACATCAACATTCAACTTTGCATTAGGTTGCCAATGCACTCGAGCATCGACAGCATAACCCAAACCGTCAGGTGATTGCACCTCAGGACGATCCAATAATTCATCCGCAGAATATTGATAATCTAACTTAACATTATAACTGTGAGTTTTTCCTTTTTTACTAGCCACGGCTGTCCCTGACAACGTTCCTTTCTGTAAACCAAACGCCTGCAATGCACTCGCGCCCACCGTAACGTTTAATTGATTCGTTGGTTGAAAGGATCGTGTCACATGTAAGCCTTTAGCTTCAAAAACAGTTTTTTCTAGGGATATTTGATAAGTACGCCCTGGTGTAAGTTTATGGGATTTTTCTGTTGCATAGAAATAATCAGCGGTATCAGCATTCGGAATAAGCTGATACTCTTGCCTATATAATCCGCCGATCCTAACATCGCCTTTTTCAACTCCCATCTCTGATTGCGTTGAACCATACATGACTTCACTAGGACGGTCAGCGATTAACCGAGAGTTCAACGTTGCCGGACCAACCTGCAAAACTGTTTGAGACTGTAAATAAGGCTTAAACTCTTCGGCATAAACCGCCTGAATTGGTAAAAGCACACTAGAAATAACCGCACTGACTGCTACACAGCCATGTATTTTTGCCCGTTTCATCGATGCCCCAAACAACAATCAACCCTAAAAAGGCGGTCAAATGACCGCCTTAAAATACCAGCTCATGGTTTAGTTATGCGTATTACTCAAAAGACTCTAACGAACCATCATTATAACGGATAATGGTTAATCCATTAGAAGTGCTGATAGTCCCAACCGCAGTACCATCCACTGTTACTGAACCAGAAGTCACCTGCGTTTTGCCATTAACATCAGCATAATTTGCTTCTAATTTGACACCTTGACCATTGGAGGCGATCAGTGAGAACTGAGTATCATTTTGCGATGCAAATATTAAGTCAAGATCACGCCCATTATAAGATAGGCTCATACTGACATTATTCGCATCCACTGTTTCTAAATCTGTATTCAGAACAATACCAGCAAAAGCAACGGGTAATCCTGATAATGCCAAACTGGTACTAATTTTTAGCTTTGCGTTAATAAAGTCAACAAGACTAGATCGCGTATCCAGTTTCAATAAACCAACAACATGTGTTCCAACCTTATCACCGTAGCTGTCATTTGCAGAATAAGACATGCGCCATTTTCCTGTATCGACAACACGGCTATCTGCCTGATAAGTTGATTTAAATAGTGTATCTGCTAAAGCGGCTTGATCAGTATTGACTGTTCCTGACAAACTATACAAAGCGTTGTCTTTTCCTAAGCCAAAATAAGCAGCATCAGCTTTATCAGATAACCACGGCAAACCCGCTGGAGCATAATGCGCATTGATTAATGAAGAAAGATTTTCATTAGCAAACCCCAAAACATTACCATCACTAATGTGTTTATTTACCCAGACTGCACCTTCACCACGCTTAAATGCAAATGGATCAATCAATGCTGTTTCATCCATTTCCAATGAAACACTTAATTGGTTTCCATCACCACCATTACGTTGCATCTTAGGCAGCGATAC
>CAZTUZ010000269.1:0-3255 GCA_964617055.1 uncultured Thiothrix sp. | reverse complement strand
CCGAATTTTCCACAATTGCCGTAACTGCCTGTTTTGCGCATAATCGCTCCTGAAACTGATTAACCACTGACTAAGTGGATACCGAAGCCCCGCACCAACGGGGCTTTTTTTGTTGTTTCAGTTTTATCACAGGAGATTAGTGTTATAAACAGACTGTCTTTTTATTTCATATGCTTAGAACTTTAAATGTCGCATTTTTTACTTTCTTGGATTCAGGCAATCAAGGATGTAACTTTTTAAATGTCGCACTTTTTTATTTAAACTTTTTTTTGTTTAGCCTGCGTTCTAAAGTCTGGTAGAACTTTTCATGCTTGCGCCGTTGAGCCTCTGGATAAATGGATTGTGTGCCAATATGACGCTCAAACAGCTTGTCATAGGCTTTCTTTGTGGTTGAATACGTTGCGCCAATGTAGAGTTTTTTCTCTATCATTCTAATACTTAAATGCTCCAATTCTTTTTCAGTAATTTTTTGTTCTTTATGACCAGTAACAGCCCACCGCCATAATTGAATACATGAAGGCGTATCATGTTTGAACTTTAAATAAGACTTAAGAATTTCAGCCCACAAAAGAATCGGCTCACTTGCTGTCTTTCGTCGGGTGTATACATGACAAGTATCATATTTCGCATCCATAACAAAAATCTTAAGGTGCTTGGCACTATGTTTTAACCAGTCGTTGAATGTTTCTGAAGCGCGAATTTCATTAAATTCCTCTTCGATCTTATCCAGTGCTACATAACCGCCTGAATCTTTACCAAGCTGATACATAATGCTTTTGTAGACAGCACATAAAAGATCATTGCAATCAAGCCACCTGTTACCCATAATCTTATTTCCTGTTCGATTGTCAGAACGTCCATACAGGTAAACCAAAAGGGAAAGCGGCTAACTTTCCCTTTTTTTATGCCTGCAATCTGGATTCTATGCCCAACACGCAAGCAAAAAAAAGCCGGAACGTGTCCGGCTAAGGTTCTCTATGCAATTATTGAGGCTTAACGCCAGCCGTCTGGCTGCAGACCTGCGCACCCTAACAGTGGGCGCATGGTGTAGCCAGCCGCTGGAATTTGCCCTTTCAGGTCGAGAATTTCCGCGTCTTTTTCTGCCAGCATGGTGTTGTACTTGGCTTTCCATTCATCACGTTCACCACGAATGCGGCTGATTTCGTCGGTAAAGCAATCAAACATTTGTTTGAATTGTTCCGCTTGTTGGCTGGTTGAGTGGGCTTGAGCATCGTCAATGTCGCACACGGTTGGTTCTGAGAAGAGCGATCCGGCACGATCTTTGGTGCTAAAGTTCATAATGCCCGTTCCCAATGAAGCAGGGGAATCCGTGACACCCAATCCAACTAAATACGCGCCACTGGTGTTAGGAAAATTCGGCTGCATTTCGATAGAGAGGTGAATCTTTTGACCACTGCGAACCATGTTGATTAAATCAGTGTGCGGTTCAATTTTGACGTATAACGCCATTTTGCCTTTTAACGCACCGTCTTTAATGGCTTCGGCTTTTACTTCAACCACATCACCCAGAGCTTTAAACAAACCATCTGGCATAATGCCACGAATGTGTTCAGCCCAAATGCGAGCGTTATAAACCTCTTGGTTGTAACTTGCCGCCATTTGTTCAATTTGTTGTGCAGTGATTTCCCGTCCATCTGCTGTTTTGCCTTCTACGGCTGCACGAATAAAGTCGGTTTTTAATTTCATGTGAAAGATTCCTGTTTAAGCTGCTTGCCCGTGAATACGTCGCTGTTTGAATTGTTCAATATCCTGCTTACAAAAGCGGAAGGCTTTGTGTTTGCCAGCATGAATGCACAGGTAAGGTAATTCATTGGGGTATAACGCCGCGTATTTGGTCATGGTTGGCGATGAAACACCTAAAACCGTGGCAGCTTGTCGGGTAGATATATCAAATTTCTTTAACGTTGCGGTGGTTATTTCAGTCACTTTACCCGCCTTAAGCGTCTTTAAATGCCGTTTTACGCCAATATTGCCACGCAAGGTTTGCGCCTGTTCCAGCAAGCGAATAGCGTGTTCTGCATCACTATTGGCAAGGGCTAATCCATGCGCTTTACAGAGTTTGGCGCGAATACCGTCGCACATATCCAAATGCTCCACCAAACCCGCGAGTTTTTGCAGGTCTGGCAGATAATCCACAGGGTTTTGTTCCAGTACGGTATTGCAAACCGTTTCGGTAATGGCTTCAGGGAGTGAACGGCTGAACTGTTCCGGTGCTGTCATCGCATGACGTAAGGCGAATGCCAGCAAGGTGACTGCATTAGCAATGTCGCCCACGTCTGCCGACCACACAGCACACCAAACCAGCACGGTGTCTTGACCGCTACGGTTGGTCGTGCCTTCGCCTAACACCTGTTCCCAGTAAGCGCGGTAATCGCTAACAATCTCGCGCTTAACCGCCAAACGTCGCCCTTGACTACGAATACTAGACAAGCGTTTCAGGTCGGCATTGAGCTTAATCAGGTGCGCCCGATAATGCGGGGAATATCGCACCGGATTGACGGGGTTAGGGCTAACCGTTTGCCCTGCATCCGCCTTGGTGGTGTGCTGCATGGCAGGTGACAACATGGCACATTACACCCATTGCCCTGCGGCGTTCTTTAGCAGAATTGCCCCATCCCGAACCCCTGCAAACTTGCCGTAATCTTCCACGGCATACGCCACGTTTTCAGAAACGTATTCTTCCACGCGGTCACGTTTGGGGTTATCCAGAATGGTACGGCGCAATGAACCGACTTGGTGATAAACGCTTAGGTTGTCGTAAGAGGTAACAATCACCGAACGCTTAGGTAAGTAAGGCGGCATAATGCACGGTAAACCTGCCACCGTTTTAGCGGCAAACCATGTCTGTAAGGCATTACGTTCTGTGGGTAACGCGCTGTTATTCAACAGGGTTAAACCATGATGCACCCAGACTTCACGCCCAACCATTACCACAAGGTCACTGGCTTCCTGATGCCACGGGTCTAACAAGTTCATCATCATGTCAAAAATCAGCGCGTCTAAGGTGTTGTAATCCCCACCTTCGCCAATTTTGTAAGCGTCATTGGTTGCCGCGCCATTGGAGGCGTAACCCATAAACCGTTTACTGGGTTGCTGCTTACGAACTTTGGTAATCCAGCCTTCATTCACATCTTGCAACAACGGGTTAGCGTCTAAATCGGTCTTGGTTACTACGGATTCGCCACGCCAGCCGACCATAATGGTGTCACGGGCAATTTGTTTACTGATCTGCCC
>CAZTUZ010000268.1:0-3260 GCA_964617055.1 uncultured Thiothrix sp. | reverse complement strand
CCTGACAACGCAAACGCACCACAAAACACGCACCATCCGTAACCGTTTCCAACAATGGCTCAAAGATTTTCTCACGCCACTCATCGGGAATACCAATGATTGCTGCGTAGTACTACGTTGATATTCCAAGTAATGATCCGTCAACTCCGCGTACAAACGAATACTGGTCAAAAGAGTACGCAATTCATGCGCGACCTGATTCAGAAAATGAGCCTTACGCTTGGAACAAAGCATTATTCACATCAGGATGAATATTTAGAGGCATTCTAGAGAGTCGTAACACCTTTTTGCGTCAACAAGCGTTAAGTTAAGGTTACGGTATAATAGTCACTTTATCTGGACGATCATGCCCGCTCAAAATCTAACATTTGGTGCTTGGCTATTAGTAACCTCGGAACTGTTTCTAGTATTATCAGGCGCAATCATTAAACAATTTCACGGTGAAGTATCCACCGAACAAATTGTTTTCTTTCGGAATATCTTTGGTCTCATGCTACTATTACCGTGGCTAGCCAAAAATGGAATCAGCACACTTCGCACGCAATGCCTATCACTACACTTCACTCGCGCCCTCATTGGCGTAATAGCCATGCTATGTTTTTTCTACTCTTGGGCACATTTACCACTAGCACAGGCCGCCCTATTAAAACAAACATCCCCCTTTTTCATCCCCATTGTCGCCTTTTTTTGGGTCGATGAAGCATTCTCATGGCGTACTGGTTTAGCAATCCTATTAGGCTTCATAGGTGTAATACTGGTTTTAAACCCATGGGAAAATGACTTTTTGAATATTGGTGTACTGGCAGGATTAATCGGAGCAATTCTAGCAGGATCAAGTAAAACATCGATTCGTAAAATGCGAGCCACCGAACCCGCGCAACGTATTGTATTCTACTTCGCTGCCTTTGCCACGTTGTTATCCATCATTCCAGCCGTTCTTAATTGGCTACCCTTAACATGGACAAACATCGCATGGCTGGCATTATTATCCAGTTTAGCAACCATCGCGCAATTACTTTTAACCATGGCCTATGGTTACGCTCCCGCAGGGCAATTAGGTGCATTTACCTACAGCTCTATAATTTTCGCAACACTATTAGGCTGGTTATTATGGGACGAATCCATCCACATTCTCATGATGTGCGGTATGGCTATTATTATCAGTGCAGGACTACTCACTATGTCAGGGCAACAAAATAGCCCACCGCCACTCAAAACCGCTTAAAACCAACACTACTTAGTCGGGCCAGCAGCCCGACTCCATTAATCTTGCTGCTCAATCATCTTTCTAAAACGCTGAATCTGTTGTTCTCGCACCTGTTTCATATCCAAATGGTAAATATCATACGGGAATAAAAAGTCCATAACACCCGAATCAAATAAACGCCGCACCTCATATTCATCATGAGACGTTCCACGCTGATAACGATAATTCAAATAGGACTGATTAGTATGAAGAATAAACTCCACTCGCATCCCTCCCATTCGCGCAAAAAACTTCAGCATTTGCGTGCGACTACTACTCCCTACCGAAGTTGCATGGTATTGACTACCCGCTAACGTATCGGAAATATCCTCTAAAATCATAATAGAACCTGCATTGACTGCCGCTCGTGTTAGATGCCGCATAAAACGCTTCACATGATTCACATTATCCAAAACCGCCATTAACCCCAATTCATCATCCACTGCCACCGCAGGATTCTTCTCGTTTTTACGCAATAACTTTAATACTTTCGCTGCCGAATCTTTTTTTCGCACCGTCACATAAACAGGAATTTCCTGCCCATGATCATGAAACAAACGACGTTTTACCAAAGTTAATTTTTCATTACTGCCCAAATCCGGCAAATCATGTACACCCTGTTCATCAATAACATGCACCTGTGCACAACTGAAATCCACCTCATCATGAAAACTGTGTAAATAAGCAATTTCCAACTCACCAATTTTAAGCTGTGGGCTCCACATGTATTGATTCAAAAAACTCAAAAAAGCCGAAAACTTATTTTCAATATCGGTCTCACGTTCACGCTGATCAATTGATCCAGCCAACCCCATTAAAACTAATTTTCGCTTTGCTTCAAAACGGATTTTTTTATGGTAACGGTTATCAAAAACAATCAATAATAAATCAATCGGATTTTTTAGCGTCTCAATTTCATTACTGATTTCAATATGAGAACTATACGACGCTAAGACTTTCGCTTTTAATTGCGTAATTGCCGCATCTGCGGTATTCATGTACTCGTGAATGCGCGTTTGAACTTCAGGCAAGCCGCCATTAATACCAAATAAACTCCCCAATAATTGATAAGCACGCTGACTACGCTGTGCCCGCAAACTAGAATTATCGATCAAGGCAGGAATTTCGTTAAAACAATCGATTTGCAGCAAATCAAATAACTGATCTCGCACAGCACGATATTTAGTTGCCAATTGCCGATCTTGTTGGAAATGCTTCGCCCACAACCGATGTTGCCGACTAAATGGATGATCGAACACCATCTGATCACGGACAGCAAATGGTCCGTTCTGCTTCATCGCAATGAAAATGGATTTATTATCTACCACACTCATGAAATCGTCTGCCTATCAGGGTTAAATACGTTATCGCCATTGTACAGCAACTCACGCACCACCCCTGTAAGCAGATGACAAATGCGCATTTAAGCCTTCTGAACCCACGCGACCACATCAAAAAACTTCTGCAAAAATTCACGGCACACCGTATAAGCCGCGTGTGTCCATGCCATGAGCAACGATCGATTCGATAGATAACGGATAATCTAACATTTAACGAAAAATAACTATTTGCGGTTTTTATCATAGTAATATATCATAATTACAAGTTCTTTGTTATTACTAAGAATTTTTATAGGGCCGCACACAAGGAGTTTAAGCATGTTCTCTTCGGGTAAAAAAATACCAGTTGCAGTACTAAGCGTGGCACTGTTTGCATTAACAAATAACAGTGCAAATGCAGGTACTATGTCAGTTGATGAAATTATGCAGCAACAATTAGATCGAACCTGTGAAGTCATCGGTAAAAGTATCGCAATGGCAATGGGACTGAAACGCTCAGAAGTGAAAGCAGATTACTCAGCCGATCCTAGCAACAAAGGAGGATTGTGCTTTATTAGCAAGGGTGATGAAACTCTAGCGCGTATTGCTGCTAACTCCGACGGTGACTGGGACGACCCTTATTAATACAAAATAAGGGGGAATACCTTCAGATAGGTAGCATAGGGTTCCCCCTA
>CAZTUZ010000267.1:0-3268 GCA_964617055.1 uncultured Thiothrix sp. | reverse complement strand
TACGGTGGTATCGTAGGCTTCGACATCCTGCATGAGATACTTTTCAAAGACCCAGCGGTGTGGAAATTCCGCACAGCGGTATAGCTCGATAGTACGATTCCCTGCTGTCTCAGGAATCATGTAATACTGACCCGCGTATTGAAAGACAAACGGATACGACAAGTGATAGTCGCGTTCTAATACCTTAATCGGTTGGCTATAAGTACCGTCAGTTAATTGCCAAATGCAAGCAATCACACCCTTGGCTTCGGCATAAATGAGTTCTTCAAAAAAGATGAATGGTGTGTGGTTATATTCCACAAGAAAAGGATCAGCCCAGAAACGATCCGCAGGTGGAATCAGTTGCTGGCAATGGATTAAACCATCCAAATCCAACCCCATTGGTTTGGATACCAGTCTTGCTTTGCCAATCAACAGCATCCATTGTTCATGATAGGAAATGAGGCGATATAGCTTGCGATTTAAATTCAACCAATATTGCCAGAATACGCATAACATGAGCGTAAGCGAAGGATCATGCAGCATATACTGTGGCGTTTTAACCCATTCAGCCGCGCGTTGTTTTGCCCCCTGCATAAAATGCAGCACCCCCACGGATTGCAACTCTTCAATACGTTGCGGGATAAACTCTGCCATTTTCCACAAAGTATGCTCAACGCCCCGACCAATCGACATGGGATCAGTGCTAGTGGTGGCATAAAATAAGCCAACTGGTTCTGCATCTGTCGCCAGAATACCCTCAAGACCCGTCATTATCTCTGTTTGGTTGGTCAAGTACTCCAGTACAGCGACATAATGATCATGTAGTCGGAAGGGATAACCAAATACATGCCGCCAAACCCCATACCGCGCCCATGCAACATACAGAGGTAATGCCGCTTCGCCTGTCATATCTAACACGATATCCACACGATGCTGGGAGATGAAATGCTGTAACGACGCATTACCTTGGGTAAAACGCGGGGTATCACCTAACAATGGCAAAAAAGGGGTTGGCTTACGGGCGTTATTGGGGCAACGAAACAGGGAACTATCCAGCAAACGTGAACCGCGCAATACCCAACGATTAAAACGTCGTTGCCACCCACCTTGCTCCAACGGGTGAAACACAATTGCAACCAGCTCAAGTCGTGGCATCGCCAACAAACGTTGTAACATCAGATGTTGCCATGCAGCGAGGTATTCACTATCAACGACCAAGACGATTTTCAATGTGGCATCTGACATGAGAGATACTCGCTTTATACCTTATAATTTTATTTCTGGAACATAGCCCCCTGTAAGTAGGCGGCTGATGTCGCACACAGTAAGTTTAATGACGACATATCATTAACTCCTGATGCAATCACATTAACGTGTAAATCACTCAACTGCCGAGTAAGACGTTGTAAACGCGCCAAAACATCGGCATCAATTTCAATGCGTGTAACCAGTTCTGGTAGTAAACGGGCAAAACTAGGCTTTATTGTCTGTACTAACTTTACGGCTTGCGGCAAGTCTGGCAGCTCATCAACAGCCAGTTGTACCTGCATTGCATTTAACAATTTCAATACCTTGCTTAACTGTTTCGTATAGGCAACGCAATCCTCATAACGCAATGCAACCACGATTTGCTTAGCCGCCAATGGGTGTGCCTGTAACAGCTCTAACAAATGCTTTAGGTAACTTTCATTATTGAAAATTGCATCGCCAACTGACACAAAAATCAGATAACTGGAATTTTTACTCGGGTGGGATGCCAACTTGGCAATAACTTGACCAACATTCCAATAATCCAGACGAAACCGACCATCACTATCTTTTAAATGCTGCAATAGGGTTTCGTAAGTGCTAATACGCCCATCTTGTTGACGAAAACAGGGTTCGGCAAACAGTAAGGTAGGCATGGTAGAAGCCAACTTCATGGACTTACCGAAACCAGCTCTCATACGCGGCAAGTGTGGCGGCTTAAAGCCACCGCTAGGAATAACGACCTCTGCCTTGGGTGCGACAATCTCGACGACCTTGGTTTCAGCAGCGGCTAGACTTTCGGGTGTCATCGCTGGTGTTGGTTCAACGATTTTTGGCGCATCCGCAGTGGCTTTGAGAACAGGTGCTTCATCATCACACCATGGATTCTGCACAGCCTTCGCCCCTGCGCCTCTTACTGGTGTTTCCAAAGGGCGTACATGCAATTGCGTACAGCGTTGTCCTTTCAAAACAGCGGGAATGAAGCGAATTTCCGCGCGCATGACTTGCCCATCCAACGTTCGTAAGGTCGTCAACAAACGATTAGATGCCTTATTGCCATAATCCACCGCATGACTCATCGATTCAAAAACCTTGCGCTCACCCGCATCGACCAAGCCAGCAATAGGCATAGAACGCACTTCCGCCAAAGATTCAAATCCGAAGATAGTTACATAAGCATGATTAGCATACAGGTGCATACCTTGTGCGATATAAGCGATGGGTTCCCAAGAATAGTCAACCAGCCAATGACAACGCAGTTCCGCAACGCTTAACAAGTGTTTACACTGCCGGAAGTCCTGCTTAACTGCCGAATAATGCAACAAAAAATCGACATATTGCCCGAAATACTCAGGGTCATTCATGGGAAGTGTGCACGACTCCACGCCCACTAACCAAGTTGTCAGCCCTTGCCATTCCTGCTGAGACAACCAAATAAGCAACGTATCCGGCGAGTGTCGTTGTAACACTTCTAACAATGCACGGGGGTCGCCTTTTCGTGGTTGCGGACAGAACAATAGATGTGGCTTTTTCTCCGACAATACCGGAATGAGCTGATGTACCGAACTCAGAGATTCGATATCAAGCAACACATTGGCACTGCGTAAAGCCGTGTCCAACGATGCAGTGGCGGCTGCATCTTTGTCTATCACCACACAATGTATCTTCTGCTGTTTCATACCGCAGAAGATACCACCATAACAAACCTATATAAAGACCGATTATCGTGAGTGACTCGTTGATGAACTGCTACTGACTAAGAAAAAACCATATTCACATTGAATAAAACCCAATCCCTGCTTATAACGACTGCCACAAAGAATTGAAATCATCTTCGTCTTCTTCGACGATTTTCTCAGCTAAATTGGTGAAACGGAAATACGCAAATGCTCCCAAACACTCGTCCAAAATTAACAAGCGCACACGTTCTTCACGCTCTGCAAGTTCTAAACAAATCTCATCACCTGTTTGGAATATGTACGCGGGTAAGACAAGTGCTGGGTCTGGTCGTGAGCCTTCAATGCTGGATAACATCAAC
>CAZTUZ010000266.1:0-3272 GCA_964617055.1 uncultured Thiothrix sp. | reverse complement strand
GTATCATTAAACCCCTGTTTTAGCCCAGCTTGTGAAAATGCTTGACATGGAAACCCCGCCAATAAAACATCATGATCAGGAATATTAGCGGCAGGAATTTGTGTTATATCGCCATGTGGTAATTCACCGAAGTTTGCCGCATAGGTAATTTGCGAAAAGCGATTCCACTCAGAAGTAAAAACACACTTGCCATTTAGCTCTTGAAACGGCAAACGAATACCGCCAATACCCGCGAAAAGATCAGTAAACGTAAAACTGTGCGTCATATTGGGTGATGGTTTAAATGGTGGCGTATGATATAGCGACTCGATAATCGCACATTTAACATTACTGGGTTTAAGCGCGCTATGCTGCCAACGCGGTGCAGCACGATCACTTGATTTATTCATGCCTAATAACAATGCAAATTCTTGTTGAGATAATCCCATTTCTAAACATTTAGAACGAATATAGGCTGCTTTTTCAGCCTTATCGTTGGGTGGCGTATCGGACATATATCGACGTATCCTGCTTTAGACCGTGGGATTATGCGTCCAACACCTAGGATTTGCAAGACAAGTACTACTACCACACAAATCAAGCCTGAAGTAATCGATTGATTTAGAAGAGGATAAACCACCCAATTGAATCCCTACCATCAATACTTCAGGCTCATATTTTAAATAAAAATTTCTCAGCCCTCTCTATACTTAGCACAATATATTATTTAAGCATTAGAGAATTTTCATCAGGTGCAAACCAAACACAAATGCCAAACCTGCAAGCAATCCCGCTAACGCACCTTTAATGAAAATACTTTGTGCTGTCGCGCTATATTTGGCGACACTTATAACCAACTTATCTAATTGGCGGTCACGTTGTGTAATAATCAGATCACGCTGACGCAAAGTCTCATCACGCTGTTGGATTTGTTGTAACTGCTCTTGGACGAGATTTTCCAAATGCTGAATATGCAACGTCAACTCTTGAATACGTTCATCACGGCGACGAATATGAGCTTCTTTGGCGATAACGGTCTGGTCACGTTCCGCAATGGTTGTATCACGATTTTTTAATTGTTTGTCCCGCTCATCTAAAATACTGTCACGCTTTGCTACCGTAGCATCGCGCTCTGCAAGGCGAATATCACGTTCTGCAACCGTTTGATCACGCACCTTTAACTGTTGATCACGATCTTGTAATGCACTTTCTTTTTTCTGAATTTGCAAATCACGCTGTTCTAATTGCGCATCACGTTCTGCAACCGTAGCATCGCGTTCCGCAATGGCTTCATCACGCTCTGCAATCAATTCGTCGCGATCCTGCACAGTCTGGTCGCGCAACTGCAATTGCACATCACGTTCTGCAATACTTTGGTCGCGCAAATGCACTTCTAATTGCAAATTACGGATTTGCTCATCACGACTGGCAATTTCACCATCACGAGCTTGGATACTGGTATCACGCTGTTGCAAACTTTGGTCACGTTCACTGATTTTAACATCACGTTCGTGAATGGAAACATCACGCTGTTGCAAACTTTGGTCGCGTTCGCTGATTTTAACATCGCGCTCGCGAATCGCTTCATCTCGCGTTTGAATGACGCTATTGCGTTCAGTCAGCACCGAATCCCGCGCATGAATGGTTTCATCACGTTCTTGGATTTGTGAGTTTAACAATGCAACGTGATTATCGCGTTCTTTAATACTATTTTCGCGCTCGCCAATAGTGACATCGCGGCTTTGTAATTGCGCATCGCGTAATTGCAGTTGCTTATCGCGTTCACGCAACTGTAAATCTTGACTACTAATGCGCGTATCGCGTTCACGCAAGGCCACATCCCGTTCTTTAATGCGCCGATCACGCTCACCTAAAGCATTATCACGTTCCTCAATACTGCGATCACGGTTAGTTAGGCGTATGTCACGTTCCCGAACATCTTCATCAGTTTTATTAATGCGTTCGTCACGCAAGGCCAGTTGTCGATCCCGTTCCGACAGTTGTAAATCACGCTCTTGCAGGTGATCTTCCAGCTCACGAATGGTTTGCAGAAAATCTAATCCCTGCTGATCCCGCAAACGAATTGCTTCTTCACGCATTCGTAATTCATTATCACGATCCGTAATCGTGCGATCACGTTCGCTTAATTGTTTATCACGATCCGCCAGCGTCAGGTCACGTTTTTCGATTTGCTGCTGCTGAATACCAACACGCTGATCACGCTCTTGCAGCAACTTGGCTTTGTCTGCCAATAAACGTTCACGGTTTTGAATTTGTTGATCACGTTCGGATAAACTCGCATCACGCGCTTGCAAGTGTTTACTTGCCAAATCCAGATGCGAATCACGCGCTGCTAATTGTCTATCGCGCTCCGCTAACTGATTATCACGCTCATTAACTTGGCGATCACGCTCTTTGAGTAATTTTTCCTGCTCCAAGGTTTGACGTGTGCGCTCTTGCAACAGAGCTTCCCGCTCGATTAATTGTTGATCTTTTTTACTAATGCTATCGTCACGGTTTTGCAATAATTTATCTTTACTTTGTAAAGCCTGATCAATGCGCAACAGTGAGCGGTCTTTATCCTCCATGCTGCGATCACGCTGTTGAATTTGAAGCTCTTTTTCTTGCAACAGCTTCTCGTAATGCATGAGATTCTGTTCAAGTGCTCGCAGACGCGTTTCGCGTTCCTCTAACAAAGTATCACGTTGTTGCAGTGCGCGATCCCGTGAATACATATTCTCATCACGAGCGCGTAAGTACTTATCTTTATCAGCAATCAGCAAATTTTTTTCTGTAATTTGCTGTTCTCTCTCGGATAGTAATCGAGCCAAAATTTCCAAACGCTTATCACGATCTTCATTTTTCTTGTCTGTTTCTTGAATAAACTTATCTTTCAGCAACAGTAAGTTAGACATTTCCTGTAAACGCTGTTCACTTTCTTGTGCTCGGCGTTCTAACTCGTCCACGCTGGTTTTTAATGCTTGTTTGTCATTGAAAGTTAGATACACATTAGTATCCAACTTTTTGAATATCTCAAGATCCTTTTCATCCAGCTTCATCATTAATTCCTGCGTATCGACTTGTGCCAGAGACAATTGAACGAGCAAGCCCCTATGAGCCTGATCCTACAAAATACTGCGACAATGTTGCCCCATTTGGCTAAATTCTGGCACAAATAAAACGTTTTAGCCACGCAAATGGTGATTTTATCGACTCCACCAATGCGGATGAGATAACCGCCAACCGGATTGTGTGAATGTGGTTTCATCTGCGGGAAAATACAAAGTCATTGC
>CAZTUZ010000265.1:0-3295 GCA_964617055.1 uncultured Thiothrix sp. | reverse complement strand
GCAGCTTTTTGCAACTCGTCTGCGGTAAGCGACAAACCACTGTATTCCAACGCAATTAGGTCAACTTTACCCCCAGCTTGCCGATACAGTGTGAAAAATTCGCGCACTCGTTGTTGAACAGCACTAATCCCCTGATCCAACCACAAACCGCGATCTGGCAATAACGCACCGTCTGTTGTCACTACTTGAACCGCTTTACCATCCTGATCCACCGCTGTCGCTTGCGCATTGGCGATTGCAAGGAAGTCTAGATCAAGATTCAACAAGGCACGCTGCCCTTCTGGCATGGCATTCGTAGCTTCTAATGCGGAATTGACTGCGGATTGGATGTGTGTAGCACTATCCAAATCCTGCAAACGTATGGCATGAAGCGGGGAAATATGACTCAAATTACCGAATGGTGAACGAAAAGCATAAGCATGGCTTCCGGCATCCATTGCAGGCTGTGCATTCGCACTCACCAAAAACAGTGAGGTCGAAAATAGTCCATTAAAAATGAAACGTTGCAAAACCCCAGATGTACGCCGTGTGCGCACACCTTGTTTGTGCTGTGTCATAGTTCCCTCGCGCCCAGCCAATCAAGTCTTTGGCTGCATAAGATTTATACTTATTAGTATTTTATATACTATTTGGCGTAAGGTCTATGAATTTATCGGTCTGTCACGATGATTTAATAACTAGGTATCATTACCCAAAATACGCGGCTCTGGTTCTAGCTGCACGCCAAATCGCTCAAATACCGACCGTATAATCGCTTGTGCGAATTGCCACAGTTCCTGCCCTGTCGCATTACCATGATTCACCAAGACCAGCGCGTGCTTGTCAAACGTACCAGCATCACCCACACGCTGACCTTTCCAACCGCATTGATCAATCAACCAACCTGCGGATAGCTTAACCCCATCCATTTGCTGCCAAGCAGGCATAGTGGGATATTGAGCTTGCAATGTCTGCCATTGCGCGGCTGGAATGATGGGGTTTTTGAAGAAACTACCCGCATTACCAATCTGCGTCGGGTCAGGTAGTTTACTGTGCCGAATCGCCATAATAGCATCACTGATTACCCGTGCATTCAGCTCTTTACCCGCAAGTTGTTCTTTCACACCTGCATAATCTATTTTCCACTGTGGATAACGCGGCAAACGAAATACCACCGCAATAATCAGCCAACGATCAGCATCTACTGATTTAAAATAACTATCCCGATACGCAAATTGGCATTCAGACAAACTAAAATCACGCAACCGCCCTGTCCGCCAATCCAAGGCTTGTACTTCGTGAATACAATCTTTCACTTCTACGCCATACGCACCAATATTTTGCATCGGGGCTGCACCCACTGTCCCTGGAATTAAGGACAAATTTTCTAGCCCTGCAAAACCTTGATCAATTGTCCAACGCACAAACTCATGCCAGTTTTCGCCCGCAGCAGCACGGACATACACATAGTCACTATCCTGCCCCAACACTTCTCGATCTTGCAGGCGAATGTGCACTACCAACCCTGGAAAATCTTGGATAAATAGTAGGTTACTGCCACCACCCAAAAACAATACGGGCAAATCGGGGTTTACTTGCTGCCATTGGATAACTGTTCTTAAGCCCCCCAACGTGTGTAACGAACAAAAATAACGTGCTTTAACCGCTAAATGAAAAGTGTGCAACCATTGTAGGTTTACGTTTTCTCGAATCTGCATAAGGCATCCGTTTTATCAAAGTCCCCAAACAAAAAAGGCTGGGAACAACCCCAGCCTTTTGCATTGTAGCAAACCCCAGATTAAATCTGAGATATGCTTACCAACGCTTATTTTTTCTCAGCAGGTTCTGCGCCAGCAGACATTTGCTTCAAGTACGCGACCAATACCTTGATTTCAGTATCAGACAACCGAGTACCAAATACTGGCATTTGGCGTTTCACACCGTGGCTAATGACTTTCTCAATCGCTGCCAATTTCGCTTCTGGTGTTTTCGCCCCTGGCAAGTTAGCAATTGTCCAAACCTTGTCAGTCAGGTTCGCAGCACCTTGTGCGTGCATACCTGTACCGTCTTTGGTATGGCAGTAGTAACAACCACCAGTTTCACCTTGGAAGATTTTTTGACCTTCTGCTGCCGCAGTCGCATCAGCCTCTTCACCAGATAAGGTCAAAACGTAGTTCGCGACTTGCTTCACTTGCTCTTCATTCAAGGTTTCGTTGAAAGCAGGCATATAGCCTAAACGACCACCACGCAATGTAGTTTCGATGGTTTTCTCATCGCCACCCCATAACCAGTCATCGTCAACCAAGTTCGGGAACTGACCAACCACGCCTTGACCACCCGCTTGGTGGCAAGCCGCACATTTGTCACCGAACATACCAACGCCGTAAGAACGCACGAACGCAGACATATCAGCATCTTGTGCGATTTGCTCGTAAGAAGCCGCACCTACTTTTGCCAGATATTCTTGCTGCTTTTTCGCTTCTTCACTGTTTTGCATATCGTGAGCTAATAACGCACGCATGTTCCAGTGAGTAGATTTCTCAACACCTGCATCAGTCTTATAAGTGATGGAGTTCCCAATACCTTTGAGGTAACTCCCACCGATTGGCCATGATGGGTACATTACCCAGTACAACAGTGCGAAAATAATCGTACCGTAAAACGTCCACAACCACCAACGCGGTAGCGGGTTGTTAAACTCTTGCAGGGTTTCGTCCCAGACGTGACCGGTGGTTTCTGCTCCGGTTAGCGGGTCTTTTACAGGATTAGCCATAAACTATTTCTCACCTTTAGTTTGGGAAGCTTCTGCCGCCTTGACTTTTCTGTCTGCATCATCTTCATCGAGAAACGGGGTAAAGCGATAGGACTCCAAACGCTCACTACGTTTCCGATTGGCGTAGACATAAAACACAATGCCAACAAAAACGGAGAAGAAAATCAGCAACGCCACGGTCTGGCTATTGCCAATATCCATGATCCACGTCCAGAAATCTGTCAGCACTTATTGTTTCTCCTTTAGGGGCAGAAGCTACCGTCCAGTAGCAAATTAACGGAACTGGATGAAGTGGTCTTCATCGAACTTGCTGAAATCAACCATCGTGCCTAGCACTTGCAGGTAAGCAACCAACGCGTCCATTTCGGTCAATTTATCAGGATTGCCGTCATAGTTGCCTTGTTTTGCTTGATCCAGCATGACGTTTTCAGCATTGTTGATGTCCAACTTCTTGGCGGTTTCTTCACCAAACTTTTTAACGTTGGCTTCATATTCAACTTTCGTTTGAGAATAAGGAACGCCAACACGTTTCAGCGCGACCAT
>CAZTUZ010000264.1:0-3307 GCA_964617055.1 uncultured Thiothrix sp. | reverse complement strand
ATTGCACCCATGGTGTACATTGCAAAATACGGCTAGGTTGTTCACAACCGTGTGAACTATAACCGCGAACCCCCACACCACGCGTCACAATGATTTTTAACACAGCTCGCGGTAAATCAGCGGTAGCTTGCGCACAAAAAGCAACAATCTCCTGCTCCAACAACGTCATATCCAGCGCATTAATGGCTAATGCTTGCAAACCTTGCTGCAAACGTTGCAAATGCCAATCAAGTAATTGCGTGCGCCCCTCTTTAACACCTACAGTTTCCCACACGCCATCGCCGTATAATAAACCGCGATCCGTAATGGGCAGTGTTGCACTGAGTTGCCCATTAACCCAAATCATACCCAAGTGCTCGTAATAAACCGCGTGCTTTGTGGCGTGTTTCGGTCAATTCATTAGCGGGGATAGAATCCATCACAATCCCAGCCCCCGTGCGCAATTGCAATTGCCCATGAACCAGCGTCATGGTGCGAATCAGGATGTTCAAATCCATGTCGCCATTGTGATTGAGATAGCCCACTGAACCTGTGTACGCACCTCTGCCAGTTTGTTCCAATTCGGCAATGATTTCCATGCAACGTACTTTCGGACAGCCTGTAATCGTCCCTCCCGGAAACACCGCCCGAATAATCTGCCCCGGCGTTATCCCAGCGCGTAACTTACCGCGCACGTTGGAAACGATATGATGAACGTGCTGATAGCTTTCAATCACCATTAATTCATCAACCTTAACCGTGCCATATTCACAAATCCGCCCTAAATCATTACGCTCCAAATCAATCAGCATAATGTGTTCAGCACGTTCTTTAGGGTGTGCAATTAACTCTTCCAGCAATGCCTGATCTTTCGCCGCATTCGTACCGCGTGGACGTGTTCCTGCAATCGGGCGCGTATCCACCACCCCATCTTGCACTCGAATCAGGCGTTCGGGCGAAGAGCTGATGATTGCAAACTCCCCAAAATCCGCCAAACACGCAAATGGCGCAGGATTAGCACGGCGCAAATGTTGGTACAACGTCGCGGCATTAGCCCCCGTTGCACCATTCCATGCCCGCGACAAATTCACCTGAAACACATCCCCTGCCCCAATGTATTCACGCACCCGCTCCACCCCTTGGGTAAAACGTTCTGGTGTATCTTCGGTTAAAAAAACGGAAACGCCTTCCAAGCTCCCCTGTTTAGAGTCGGAAGTTATGGTTGAAACATCCTCCAGCATTTGCGCGAACGCATCCGCAAACGCGCTTTCAGCAACAAGCGTAGTTTGCTGCAACTGGTGGTCGACAATCACCGCAGCGGGCATCCGCACTGCCAAAGCAATCGGCAATGGTAATTGCGTTGTGGGTAGTTGTAGCGTGGGTTCTAACTGCCCAACCAATTCATAACCAAGGTATAGAAACCAACCGCCACGAAACGGTAATGCATGTCCTGCCTCTGACTCACGGCTTGCTTGCCATGCCTGATCCAAACGCGCACAAAAACTTGGCTCGTTTAATTGATCCAAACGTAACGTGTCTTGTGGAAAAGCAAACAATAGGCTGTAACGCGCTTGCGCGGAAGTGACAACACTTTCCAAAAGAAAAGGGTAACGGGTGGGATTTAAGTTGCGTAGGGCGAGCAGATCATACTCGCCCTGAAAAATTTGCGTATGCACTGGGCAATGAGCAAATTAGATTTTCTTGAAAATCAGCGTACCATTAGTACCGCCGAAACCGAACGAGTTGCTCATCGCAACATTAACGCTGGTTTCACGAGCAACGTTTGGCACATAATCCAAATCACATTCGGGGTCTTGGTTTTCCAAGTTAATGGTCGGTGGCAATACTTGGTCGCGGATCGCTAATACGCTGAACACCGCTTCAATCCCGCCTGCTGCGCCCAATAAGTGACCTGTCATGGACTTAGTGGAGCTAACGGCTACTTTATAAGCATGATCGCCTAATGCGCGTTTCACTGCCATTGTTTCGGCTTTGTCGCCCGCAGGTGTAGATGTACCATGCGCATTAACGTAATCAATGTCATCGGCATTCAAGCCAGCATCTTTCATGGCATTGACCATGCAGCGTGCAGCACCTTCACCACCTTCTGATGGGGAAGTCATGTGGTAAGCATCGCTGCTCATACCATAGCCAACTAATTCGCAGTAGATGCGCGCGCCGCGTTTTTTTGCAAATTCGTATTCTTCCAATACCAATACGCCTGCACCGTCACCTAAGACGAAACCATCACGGTCAACGTCCCACGGACGGCTCGCCGCTTCTGGGTCGTCATTACGGGTGGATAAAGCACGCGCGGCAGCAAAGCCGCCAATGCCCAATGGGGTTGATCCCATTTCCGCACCGCCTGCAATCATAACATCAGCATCGCCGTAGGAAATCATGCGTGCTGCATCGCCGATACTGTGTGTTGCGGTAGCGCAGGCAGACACGATAGACATATTCGGGCCTTTCAGGCCGTACATGATAGAGAGGTTACCTGCCACCATGTTGATAATGCTTGCTGGAACGAAGAAAGGGGAAATCTTACGCGGTCCGCCATTCAGATAGGCATTGTAGTTACGTTCAATCGTATCTAAGCCGCCGATACCAGAACCCATCAAGACCCCAATGCGCTCAGCATTTTCTTCGGTTACTTCCAAACCAGCATCACGGATCGCTTCCACGCCCGCACCAATGCCGTAATGGATGAAAGCATCCATTTTTTTCTGATCCTTGGGCTTGATGTACTCATCAGCGTTAAAATCTTTCACGTTTCCGGCGATTTGCACACTGAATGCACTGCAATCAAACAACTCAGGATTGATTCGCGCAATCCCACTACGACCCGCTTTGATATTGTTCCACGCAGTTTCGAGCTTTGAACCAACTGGAGAAACAATACCCAGACCCGTCACTACTACACGTCGCTTAGACAAACTCATGCCCCTATCTTCTTCAGGATAAATGGGAAAACCGCACTCCGTACCGTGCCGGACTGCGGCCTTTATATGCAGAAATTAACCTTGCAGAGCTTTGACGTAGTCAATAGCTGCTTGGACAGTAGTGATCTTTTCTGCTTCTTCGTCTGGGATTTCAGTGTCGAATTCTTCTTCCAATGCCATAACAAGTTCGACTGTGTCCAGTGAATCCGCGCCGAGATCATCGATGAAGGAAGCAGAGTTCACAACTTCTTCTTCACTAACACCGAGCTGCTCCATAATGATGGCTTTGACGCGTGCTTCAATATCGCTCATGGTTTTTTGTTCCTCGTTAATAAAAAATGCTCAGTAGCGGTAGACTATTGTATTTAAAACCCGTGCATCATGCC
>CAZTUZ010000263.1:0-3313 GCA_964617055.1 uncultured Thiothrix sp. | reverse complement strand
TGCTCCGTCTGATGGTATTCCTTTCCACCCTTACTACTCTGTGAAAGACATTTTAGGCGTAGTCGTCTTTTTGATTGGCTTCTTTGCGGTTCTGTTCTTTGCACCAGATGGCGGTGGTTATTTCTTAGAAAAACCCAACTTTGAACCTGCCAATGCGCTGAAAACACCATTGCACATTGCGCCAGTTTGGTACTTCACACCGTTCTACACCGTATTGCGTGCGATTCCTGACCCTTGGTACGGTACATTAGCAATGTTTGCTGCTATTGCAGTGTTGTTTGTTCTGCCTTGGTTGGATCGTAACCCGATTAAATCTTGGCGTTATCGTAACAACGCACACAAAATCAACTTGTTGTTGTTTGCGGCGGTGTTCTTGGTATTGGGTTGGATGGGTGTTGAAGCAGTTACACCAGCGTACAAAGAGCTGGGTACTCGCATGACACAAATCTACTTCATGTTCTTTGTGGTCATTTGGGTTCATAGCCACCCTGCAACGGCGAACTATAAAAAGTGGTTCTTCATTTTGTTGGGTTCAGTCGTATTGTATGACATCGTATTCCGCTTTACACCGGGCGATGGTGAAGCGACTTACCAAATGATCGTTCAGTTTGTTTGGCCACTGGCTTACTTGGGTTTGACACTGTTGTTGCCTGCTTTGAAACCAAGCTGCAACGCAGAGAAACCTGTTCCTGAGCGTGTTACAGGTTGAGGTGTAAGAACATGAAAAAATTGATTGTAAGTACCTTGTTCGCGCTGACAACCGCCTTAGGTGTCTTAGGCACTGCTGTAGCAAGCGAAGGAAATGTACATTTAGAAAAGGCAAATGTAGACGTCCACAACCAGTCGAGCCTGCAAGTGGGGGCGAAATACTACGTCAACTACTGCATGGGCTGCCACGCTTTGGGTTATAGCCGTTATAACCGTGTGGCAAAAGACTTAGGTTTACCGGATGACTTGGTTGCAAAAAGTCTGATCTTTACCCGCAATGATGATGGCGAACTGCACAAAGCGGGTGATCTGATGAAAAATGCCATGCCTGCGAAAGCGGCAGGTGACTGGTTCGGTGCTGCTCCACCAGATTTGACCTTGGTAGGTCGTGTGCGTGGTGCTGACTGGATTTACAGCTACCTTAAAGCATTCTACGTTGACCCAAGCCGCCCAATGGGTGTGAATAATACCGTGTTCCCGAACGTCGGTATGCCGCATGTCCTGTGGGAACTGCAAGGTTGGCAGGAAAAAGAATGTACCAAAGCGGGTAAAGGCGCGCATGCAACGGAGCATTGTGAGCTGAAACTGGTTAAGCAAGGTTCTATGTCTGCGGCCGAATACGATAAAGTCGTGCGTGACATCGCTAACTTCTTGACCTATGTGTCCGAGCCAGCACAGTTGCATCGTAAGAGTTACGGTATCTTTGTGTTGTTGTTCTTAGGTCTGTTTGCGGTTGTCGCTTACTTCCTGAAGAAAGAATACTGGAAGGATGTTCATTAATCCGTATCTGGTATAACACCTCTAAGCCACTCTAGTGTAAAATAGAGTGGCTTTTTTGTTTCAGCATAGGGAGTTTCGCGTCCATGGCTTCGCTTTCCAGCCGAAGATCTGTAATGACACTATTTTCTGCACCGGATTGTGCTGATAGCCACCGTGTGCGGATTGTTTTGGCAGAAAAAGACATCACAGTCGATATTCTGAATATTAATCCTGACAATAAACCTGAAGATTTGGCGGAACTGAACCCCTATAACACCACGCCGACTTTGATTGACCGTGATCTGGTGCTGTACGATGCACGCATC
The DNA here is from genome assembly GCA_964617055.1 of uncultured Thiothrix sp. Lineage (GTDB taxonomy): Bacteria > Pseudomonadota > Gammaproteobacteria > Thiotrichales > Thiotrichaceae > Thiothrix. The sequence continues at coordinate 1,520 of CAZTUZ010000263.1, read as the reverse complement.
ATCATGGAATATTTGGATGAACGTTTTCCGCATCCGCCACTGATGCCTGTTGATCCCGTGACACGGGCACATTCACGTCTGGCTTTGTTCCGTATTGAGAAAGACTGGTTCTCTTTAGTACAAGACATTGAAGACGGTGATGATGCAACAGCCGCCCAAGCGCGTAAAATCTTGCGTGAAAGTGTACTGTCCGCAGCGGAAGTTTTCGCTGTGAAACCGTATTTCTTGAGCGATGAGTTTTCCTTGGTGGATTGCACCATTGCTCCCATTCTGTGGCGTTTACCCAAATACGGTATTGATGTGCCTGAGAAACAGGGTAAGCCGATTCTGAAATACATGGATCGCGTTTTCTCGCGTGAAGCGTTCCAACAGTCGTTAAGTAAAGTGGAAAAATCCATTCGTCCATGAGTATGATTCCTAAACGTCCCTATTTGCTGCGTGCATTTTACGAGTGGATTGTGGAAAACAACATGACCCCGCACATTCTGGTGGATGCGCGGTCTAGTCAAGTGAGTGTGCCACGTCAGTTCGTTAAGGATGGCACGATTGTTTTGAATGTTAGCCCATCGGCTGTTCAGCATTTGATGATGCGTAATGAAGACGTAACATTTAATGCGCGATTCAGTGGGCGAGCTTTTTCGATTTATTTGCCGATGTGGTCTGTTATGGCAATCTATTCGCGGGAAACCCAAGACGGTATTAGTTTCCCTGTCGATGAATACGCCGAAGCAATAGAGGTGGTCTCGGCTGAGTCCGTGAAAACTACCCCTACATTGACTGCGGTTAGTGGTGGTGCGACAGAACACGAAGACGCTACGGATGTAGCGACAGATGGCACATTAGAATTGGATCCTGTGGCGGATGATACCAATGGCAATGAACAGCCCGACCCCCCAGAACCACCGAAACCGCCGCGTACACGTCCTGCTTTGCGTGTTGTGAAATAGTTACAACACGTTATTGCTTTCGTCCATTCTTCGATAAGCGTACCCAAATCCATGTTGTCCCTGATTGCTGCCATCGGAAAAAATCGTGTTATTGGTCAAGACGGGACAATGCCTTGGCATTTACCTGCGGATTTGGCGTGGTTTAAACGCAATACGTTGGAAAAGCCTGTCATTATGGGGCGCAAGACTTGGGAGTCGATTGGACGACCTCTACCAAACCGTCATAACATCGTGATTTCACGCGCTACAGATTTTAATCCGGTTGGTGTTACGCATGTGAACTCGCCAGCAGCAGCACTTGTCGCTGCGCAATCAGCTCCTGAGATCATGATTATTGGTGGTGCGCAGATTTACCAGTATTTTTTACCACAAGCCGAACGTTTGTATTTGACGTTGATTAACGCTGATTTTACTGGTGATACTTATTTCCCTGATTATACTCAATATACTTGGCGCGAAGTGGAGCGTATTGAGTATTCTGCTGATGCGAAAAACCCTTATCCCTATACATTTCTGATTCTTGAACGCTAAATCCTGACCCCTAGGAGACTCACGCCCATGAGTGATATGTTG
>CAZTUZ010000262.1:0-3316 GCA_964617055.1 uncultured Thiothrix sp. | reverse complement strand
TGATCGACAGTGCTTGCAGCTTGTTTTATGCTCGTAGCTATGGGCATGTCGGTGTGAAAGAAATTTGCGACGTTGCGGGCGTACAAAAAGGCAGTTTTTACCACTTTTTCCGATCAAAACAAGAACTCACCATTGCAGTATTGGATGCTTTCGCGGCGGATTTTAAGCTCAATGTGTTGGATAAATCCCTACTGCCTGAGCTGCCACCGTTGCAACAATTGCTACGCATTGTAGAACATTTATACCTACGCCAAAACGCTATGCACGCACAACACTGCAAAGTGCTTGGCTGTCCGTATGGCAATATCGCGCTGGAATTGGGTGCGCAAGACGACACCATTCGCCAACACATTGACCAGAAATTCAAAAACTTTGTCAGCATTATTCAGCAATTAATCGAAACTGCGGTACAACGTGGTGAATTTGCGGCGTGTGATTCACCCGCCACGGCATTAGCTATGTTTTCGTTTATTGAAGGCGTATTACTCATGGCAAAAACCACCAATAACCCCGAACTGATTCGTAGTATTGGGCAAACTATCGTCAATATCCGCGTGGAATTGCCCACCACTTAAAAATTTTTACCCATTAATTTTACTGACCAGTCAACTAATAAACCCATAGGAGTATCGTAATGAGCTACTTAAGCACCCAAACCCCAGATAATGCTACTGGTGATGTGGCAGCCGTTTACCAAGAAATTGCCAGCGCATTCGGCGGCGTACCCAGCATTCTACAAGCGTTAAGCACGTCCCCGTTTTTATTACGCCACCAGTGGGAATTCATCAAATACAGTATTAAAAACCCGAACTTGTCCGGCGCATTGCAAGCCTGTATTCGCATGACCGTTTCACAGCAAACCGCCTGCGCTTATTGCGTGGACATGAACGCAGGTATGATGGTGAATATGTTCGGTTGGACGCTAGATCAGGTTGAAGCAACCAAAGCAAATCCGGCGAATGCTAATTTACCCGCACGCGAAAGCGCATTGTTATTGTTTGTATTAAAAGCGGTGAAAGATTCGCACAGCACCACGCAAGCAGACGTGGATGCGCTCCGTGCTGCAGACTACAGCGATGAAGACATCTTTAACGCGCTCTCCATTGGCGCACGCATGGTTGCAGGCGACATTATGGCGAATGCGCTGCACGTTGAACGCGATTTTTAAGCAATCGGCAGCCTAACTTGTGCCTGTAAGCCGCCACCGCTACGGTTTTGCAGGTGCAAGTGCCCCTGACTGCGCTGCAAAATGCGCTCGACAATGGTTAAACCCAAGCCTGATCCGGTTTTGTGTTGGGTATTATCACCACGCACAAAAGGCTGCGTAATGCGCTGTAATTCGGCTTCGCTTAAGCCATGACCACGATCCAGAATCTCAATATACACCCAAGCAGTATCCGCATAAGTGCTGACTTCACAAGCATTATTGGCGTATTTCAGGGCATTTTCGATCAGGTTTTGTAGCACACGGGCGATGGATTGCGGGGCAAAGGCAATAATGGGCAGTTCGTGTAACTGGAGCGTAATTTGTCCACCTTGTTCGCGTAAGGGTGTCACGACGTAATGCACCAGTTCGTTTAAATCCGCATCCACTGCCGTTTCGGGTACATCCGCACGCGCAAAATCCATGAATTGCCCCAATTGCTGGTTAATGGTTTCAATGTCGCGCACCATGCGTTGCTGCAATTCACGATCCGTGGTTGGCAATAATTCCAAACCTAAGCGCACTTTGGTTAATGGCGTGCGCAAATCGTGCGAAACGCCCGCCAGCATGACATTACGCGCCTGTTCCGCTTGTGCGAGATTGCTTTGCATCACATTGAAACTATTGGCAACCGTAGCAATTTCTGTCGGTAAATCAGTGAGATTGAGGTAAGCGGTTTTGCCTTGCCCAACGCTTTGGGCGGCGGTAACAAGGGTACGCAGTGGGCGATTAATGCGCCGTTGAATCAAAATTGCCCCGCTCACACTCAGCAAACCGCTGCATAAAAATGCCCACGCCCACACACCTGATGGCAATACCGCCAAACGCTGCAAATCCAGCCGCGCCCAATACCCACCCGTGGCAGGGGATAATTGCAACCATAATGCGTTATCGGGTGCGGTTTGCCATTGCACTAACGCCCGTTGTGAGTGCCACGGTTCGGGTAAGTGCTGATGAAATAATAGGTGCAATAAGGCGGGCGGCTGGGTGGTTAAGTCATGCTGGGGGGATTCATTTTGCAGGTGCAGATAACCCGAACCATTGATTTGCGCTGCCAATTGTTGGCGTTGCACGGGGGATAATTGTGCCAAACTGCTTTCCACCCAACTCACATGATGCAACGCGAAATGAATCACCGCATCCAAACGGGGTTTCTGCACAAAAACCAGCAAAAACAAACCCGTTAAGGCTTGGCTAACAATCGCAAGCGCGAGTAACAAGCTCATATTCTGCCGTAATAAACTCTGTTTCATCGTGCCGTTTCCGACTGACCTTCGGGAATAAACACATAACCTGCTCCCCAAATCGTGCGCAAATATTGCGGGTTGCTGGTGTCTTTTTCCAGCAAACGACGCAAGCGCAACACTTGCACATCAATGCTGCGGTCGGAGGCTTCGCAATCGCGCCCACGGGTTAATTCGATTAAGCGTTCACGCCCTAACGTGCGCCCAGCATTAGCGACAAATGCGCGTAATAACAAAAATTCGGTGGATGACAGCGGTAATGTTTCGCCGTTGCGGGTTAGGGTTTGCGTTTCCAAATTCAGCACAAATTCGCCAAAACTCACGGTTTCGCGGTGGCTGCTGAGTTTGTGCGGGGCAATCGGCTGCACGGCTAAGCGTTGGCGGCGCAAAATGGCTTGAATCCGCGCCACCAATTCACGCGGGGTAAACGGTTTGGCGAGGTAATCATCCGCGCCCATTTCCAAACCAATAATGCGGTCTAACGGATCGCCGCGTGCCGTGAGCATAATAATCGGTAAAGTTTCGCCTTGCGCCCGTAAATGACGACATACGCTTAAACCATCCTCATTTGGCATCATTAAATCCAGAATCAAGACATCGAAACTTTCACGCTGTAACCATTTGTAGAGCTGGCTAGCATCCGCGAGTGTACGCACTTGAAAACCCTGTTCACTCAAATAGCGTTGTAACAATTGGCGTAATTCGGCTTCGTCATCCAAGACTAAAATTTTCGCGGGGCTGGGCGTATTCATCAGTGTTTCTCCGTGGATTTCCGTTATTTCAAACCTATCCAAATCTACCTGTAGCTAACTAAAAGTAGGCATGGTGTTGAATTCCTGTTTCGTTGGGGCTGGTTTCGTCTTCGACT
>CAZTUZ010000261.1:0-3335 GCA_964617055.1 uncultured Thiothrix sp. | reverse complement strand
TGGCGCACCTGCTGCTAAAGCACGCGCACTAGGATTCCATGAGGAAAGGAACGGAGCCGCAACCGCTGCCGTACCTGCCGCACCAACCACAGACGTGGCGGCGATCAGGAAACGGCGACGGCTTTTATCTACTCCAGAATTTGCCATCGTTAGCACTCTCCCAAACGTTCAAAACTAAACCTGCGCAAAACTGCAAGCAAAGCCACTTTAAGAGCCTCTTTGCCTGCAACTTTGAAAATCTTTACATCACTACCCAGCGAACGCTTATATTAGCATATACTAAAGGACATCGTAGAATGTCCGAACTGCTAATCAAAATCAAGCCCGAAAGTGCTCTCCTTCCCAGAAACCTTTTCGCGCTTGACATAGGTCATACCCGTGTCCAATCAGGGTGGCGGCGCAATAGTAGCACAAAATCCAACGAAATAACCTGACTTATGCTGGGTTATTGATGTCGACAAAAATATGTTCCAACCCTAACTGCTCGGCCAAGTGATTTCCCACTGCTAAGATACCACATCGCTCCGTCGCATGATGCCCAGCGGCGATGTAGTGAATCCCATTTTCACGAGCAAAATGCACTGTCTGCTCAGAAATTTCACCGCTGACATACACATCAGCCCCTAACTCAAATGCCTGTTGGATATAGTGCTGAGCACCACCACTACACCATGCAACACGCTTGATAGGTTGCAAACCACCCACCACCACTAACGGCTCACGTTGTAGAGCATCGGTGATGCGCTGCTTGAAGGCTTGCAGCGTCACCGTTTCGGCTAAATCACCAATATTACCAACACCTTGTAATTCCCGTTCATCCATGACTGTATGATGTTGAATCCCCAGCAGCATAGCTAGCTGTGCGTTATTACCCAGCACGGGATGCGCATCCAACGGTAGATGATACCCGAATAAACTCATATCGTGTTTGAGTAAAGTTGCTAAACGCCGTTTTTTCATGCCCTTAATGACGGGTGACTCACCTTTCCAGAAATAGCCATGATGCACTAATACCGCATCGGCGTGGTGTTCGACTGCCGCATCCAACAACGCCTGACATGCCGTCACGCCCGTTACAATGCGTTGGACCTCCGCTCTCCCCTCAACCTGTAAACCATTGGGAGCATAATCGCGGAATTTTCCCACATTCAATAACTGATTGAGGTAACGTTCCAGTTCAAAAACATTCATGCGCTTGCCAAAACCACTTGCAAGGTTTCTAGAAAGGTCGCCATTTCTGCATCCGTACCAATGGTAATCCGTAGGTATTCGTGAATACGGGGTTTGTTAAAATAACGCACCAACACGCCCCGCTGTTTTAGCCCCAAATAAACGGCTTCAGCATTCCCCGCTGGCGGACGCGCAAACACAAAATTTGCCGCCGATGGCAACACATGGAAACCCAAACGTTCCAAAGCGTGTACGGTTTGTTCCCGCGTTGCCACGATTTGCTGACACGTTTGCGCAAAATAGGCTTGGTCTTGCATCGCTGCCGCCGCACCTGCAATTGCCATGCGCCCTAATGGATACGAGTTAAACGAATTTTTCACCCGTTCCAAAGCTTCGATCAAATCAGGATGCCCAATCGCAAACCCTACCCGCAAACCTGCCAACGAACGCGACTTCGACAACGTTTGTACCACCAACACATTCGGGTAACGCGCTACCAACGCAATCGCCGTTTCCGCGCCGAAATCCACATAGGCTTCATCAACCACCACCACGGAATCGGTATTGCTTTGCAATAACGCCTCAATAGCAGCTAAACTTTCAGCACGTCCGGTTGGGGCATTCGGGTTCGGGAAGATAATCCCGCCGTTAGGGATTTCATAATCGGTCAGGTCGAGGCGGAAATCTTCACGCAATGGTATGGTTTGCGTGGTAATACCATACAAATTCGCGTAAACCGGATAAAAGCTGTAACTAATGTCAGGATACAACAACGGCAAATCGTGCTTTAACAAGCCGTGGAATACATGCGCTAACACCTCATCCGAACCATTTCCTACAAACACTTGTGCTCGTGTCACCGCATAATCAGCGTAATACGCCGCAATTGCCTCTTTCAATAGATCGGCATTCGGGTCGGGGTATAAGCGCAAGGTGGCATCTGCTGCGGCATGAATCGCCGCCAATGCCTGTGCAGAAGGTGGATAAGGACATTCATTGGTATTCAGCTTAACGTAACGCTGGTCTTTGGGCTGTTCACCGGGTACATACGGGTCTAGCTCCTGCACCAGCTTGCTCCAATATCGGCTCATGCGTGCTTCCGGCTACAAAAACGTGGATGATATAGACAAGCACATCATACAGCAATTGGCTCTCGTGCATCTGCATTACTTTTGCCTGATAAAAAAGTTCATTACTTAGCAATGCACTAATAATACTTTCGCCAATAACACTTATAAAAATTTACACAACAATTAACTAAAATTTCCACGGCTGCTGGCCTTATAATCCTATCGCTTTTGCCCTACCCCGATATATCAGCCTATTAGCAACATACTGCTAGGTTATACGCACAAGGAAAGCAGGTAAAAGATAATGTGGAATCCCCCATTAGTACCTAATAATGAACGAGGAGTCATGATGTTTAACTTTAGTTTTTTTGTCGGGCTTTTTGTTGGAGTTGTTGCCGGAAGCCTAATGGCATCCTCCTCCAAAGACAAAGAAATCAAAACTCGTGAAAAAGCAGCTCGCAAAAAAGGAATGCAGGACATGTACCGTGCGCTTGATAATCCAAAGTATGACAAAGAATGCCAAGAAATCATCAATGCCATTGAAAAGGAAAAAGGCTAACCTAACCGCCGTAGCCCGTAAAAATAGCATATTCAGGTGGTAGTGCGCCTTTCAGGTCGCTGGTTTGGTCGCGCTTCACTCTGCCTGTGGCAACAGCGTAAACGCCAGTATTTCCCCGCATTGGTGACAAGCAGGTACATTCTTTAGTTTGGCGTTGCGGATTGCGGTATCAGTGAGGTTGTATTTCATTGGGGGTATGTACTTCCAGAAAATCGTCGATACCCCCAAGAATACCCCTTTTTCGGTGCGCTGTGGTGTTACTGTGTGAAACACCCTAAAACAAGAAACCCCTTACAGATTGCCGCCTGCAAGGGGTTTTTGTTATTCCATGATACTGCATGAAACAGTGAGTTGGTGGAGGCGGCGGAGATTAATACTTTTCTTAAGTAATTGATTAATAATAAAAATCTTCTTGAAAATTACAAAATACTAGCAGAAAGATACCTGTACTTTGTGCAATTATACAGCATCTTTGCTACCTGCAATCCGGTAAACGGTTTTTCGACTGATACCATGCTTTTCCCCAATGGCTTCCA
>CAZTUZ010000260.1:0-3341 GCA_964617055.1 uncultured Thiothrix sp. | reverse complement strand
AATCCGGTGGGAATTAAGGTGGTTTCGCCAGCGGCTAGGGTTAGTGGCGCGTCTAAACAGGCGCGTAAATCCATGCCTGCCGAGCCGGATGTGGCGTAAGCAGGTAAGGGAAATTCCACGCCAATGCGCGAGTCGAGAATTTTGTAGTCAATCCGTGTCATGCGTTATTCCGTTTGGGGCTGCATTCATAACGTTCAGCAATCAAGCGCATTAAGTCTTGGGCTAATTGCTGCTTGCTCATTTCAGGCAGCGAATGATGCCCGTCTTTCCACACAACTTCCAGCGCGTTGGTGGATTGGTCAAAGGCTTTGCCATCTGCCACCGAGTTAGCGGCAATCATGTCCAAGCCTTTACGCTCTAGTTTGCCGCGAGCATACGTCATTAAATCGTGTGTTTCGGCAGCAAAGCCCACGGTAAAAATTTGCGGAAATTGCTTGGCGACCGTTGCCAGAATGTCGGTGGTGCGGCGCATTTCTAGCACAAAGGTATCGGCGTTTTTCTTTATTTTGCGATCTGCAATTGCTACAGGTGTGTAGTCAGCGACGGCTGCTGTTGCGATAAAAATATCCGCAGTGGGGGCATGCGCTAAAGTTGCATTGAGCATGTCTTGCGCCGATTCCACGTTTACGCGCTCAATATTGGCTGGGCAATTTAATGCAACATGCCCTGAAATCAAGGTTACGGTTGCGCCTAATGCAGTGGCTGCTTGTGCTACCGCATAACCCATCTTGCCGGAACTGCGATTACTTATAAAACGCACAGGGTCAATCGCTTCGCGGGTAGGTCCTGCGGTGATGACAATGCGTTTGCCTACTAATGGGTTGGTGGTTGGTGGAGTGAACAGTTGTTCGGTGGCATCCAGAATATGCTCGGGTTCGAGCATTCGCCCAAAACCCACGTCACCACAGGCTTGTTCACCTGCTGCCGGACCGAATACCCGTACACCACGTTGTTGCAGGGTTTGTACATTGTGTTGAGTCGCGGCATTGTGCCACATCTGTTGATTCATGGCGGGGGCGATAGCTAAAGGGGCTTTGCTTGCCAAACAGACGGTGGTGAGTAAATCATCCGCCAGACCATAGGTAATTTTTGCTAGGGTATTGGCGGTAGCTGGGGCAATAACAATCGCGTCTGCCCAGCGTGCCAATTCAATATGCCCCATGCCGAGTTCGGCTTGCGGGTCAAGCAAGTCGCTATGAACTTGGTGGCCGGACAAGGCTTGCATGGTCAGTGGGGTAATAAATTGCTGTGCAGAAGCGGTCATGCAGGCGCGTACTTTTGCACCTTTTTTACTAAAGAGGCGCACAAGTTCCGCTGATTTGTAAGCAGCAATACCACCACTTATCCCTAAAAGAATGTTTTTACCGAACAAAAATGACATAAGATTTGCGTTTTAATCCTAATAAAAAAAGCAGGCTTTATGGCAATTACAGATTGGCCAGTAGACGAACGCCCACGCGAAAAACTATTGATACGCGGGGCGAATGCCTTGTCGGACGCCGAATTACTGGCAATCTTCTTGCGTGTTGGGGTCAAAGGCAAAACTGCCGTCGATTTAGCACGCGAGTTATTGCAAAACTTTGGTAGTTTACGTCAATTATTTGATGCAGATGCAGAAAAGTTTTGTGAAACTCACGGCATGGGGGAAGCCAAGTATGTGCAATTACAAGCAGTTTTGGAAATGTCACGGCGGTATTTGGCAGAAAAATTACGACGTGGTGATCCTTTGAATGACCCCGATGCCGTGCGTTTCTACTTAACCTCGAAATTGCGTGATTACCGTTTTGAGGTGTTCTCCTGTTTATTTTTGGATACACGCCATCGGGTGATTGAATACGAGGAATTGTTTAAAGGCACGATTGATGGAGCGGCGGTGCATCCGCGTGAAGTGGTGCGACGTGCCTTGCACCATAATGCGGCTGCGGTGATTTTTGCGCATAACCATCCTTCTGGGGTAGCAGAGCCGAGCCAGGCCGACGAACGCATTACACAAAAATTAAAAGATGCCTTGCATTTGATTGATGTCAGGGTTTTGGATCATTTTGTGATTGGTGATCAGGTTGTTTCTTTTGCGGAGCGTGGATTGTTGTAAAGTTCTACTAGTCGTATCACAATGTATCACGATGGAATGTCCCCCATGCTGTTTAAGCAATGTGTGTGTTGTTTAACTGTCAGGGTTAGTCGACTTTTAGTGAAAGGAATGTATTAAATAATGAAAATACTATTATCAATTTCTAATCGGCAGATTTTCTCATTAATTGCCGTAACCGCATTAGCATCGGTGGGGTTTGCATTATCAACGCAGCATCTTTTGGGAATGCACCCTTGTATTTGGTGCGTCTTTCAGCGTTTAGTTTGTTTTGTGATTGCGGGTGCTGCGATGATTGGTGCATTGTCTGGTAATCGTTACGCCCAAATGGTAAGTGGATTATTAGTGACTTTAACATCGGCCATTGGTATTGCGGCCGCGATAGCACAACACCGAGCGGTATTGGAACAGGATAGTTGCGCTTTATCTGTAGCGGATAAAGTTATTTCCGGTTTGGGATTGGATATTGCGATTCCATTTATATTTGAGCCTGAGGCGACTTGTGTGGAGGCGGCTGCTACATTATTGGGTGTGCCTTATGAATTTTGGACATTATTATTGTTTTCCGGTTTCGCAATCGTAGCGATTTATAGCGTATTTCGTAACTACCTTGGTAATCGCGAAACTTATGTACTCGGTGGTAAGTCTTAAATTGCCACAAAGCTGGTGGAGTTTTTGAATAACTCCACCGAATATAATGACTTTATGGTCTGACGCTTTGTGGATGCTGGAGGCGATTATCAGGATCAAAGCGGCGTTTAATTTCTTGAAGCCGCACATAATGTTTACCGTAATACGCAGTTTCCCAATTAGGTAAGTCAATGTCAGGGTAATTGCGGTAATGGGCTTTGATGCCGCTTGTCGTCAGTTGGCCTTGAATATCGCGCACTATTTTAATAGCGGTATCTGTTTGGCTGGCTTTATCATAATACGTTTGTAACTCCCCTAAAAAGCCAAATTGACGGTGTGGATAAGCAGCGGTTGATTCTAGTGCAGGATTATTAATTGCACCGCCGAGCGTGTTAATTTGTAGTAGCGTGGTAACTTTGGCATCTGCGATTTTTTTACAAATGCTTGGTAATATGGTTTTGATGTCATTAGAATCACGATAGTAACCAGCAGAAACATTCTTGAAATACATGGGTTCTGTGCCACCTTTGACTCGTTGAATCCCCTTTAAAAAAGGGTCTTTGCGAGGTGTCATAATATCCGTAGCCCCAGTTTTTAATGCATTGAGCGCGCTCTTTAAAGC
>CAZTUZ010000259.1:0-3413 GCA_964617055.1 uncultured Thiothrix sp. | reverse complement strand
GTCGAGGCATTATCGTTGGTGTTTGAATTGGGCGATGACCACACCCACGTTACCAGCGTTGCAACGTATCGGCGTAATGCTGGGTTTGCCGCTGATGCACCTTTAACCTTATACGGCGAGGAACTGGAATTACTCAGCATTAAAGTCAATGGTATGACTTTGACAGCCGAGCAATACACGCTGACGGAAGAGGGCATGAGCATTCCGCAAGTGTCGGCATTGTGTACGGTGGAAATCGTTACGCGCATTTATCCGCAGCAAAATACTTCGTTGGAAGGTTTGTACCAATCCAGCGGCAATTTCTGCACGCAATGTGAAGCGCAAGGTTTCCGCAAAATCACTTATTACCCCGACCGCCCCGATGTGATGAGCGTGTTCACCACGCAGATCATTGCCGAAAAAGCGAAGTATCCGGTGCTGTTATCCAATGGCAATTTAACGGGTAGCGGCGATTTACCCGATGGCAAACATTGGGCGCGTTGGGAAGACCCGTTCCACAAACCTGCGTACTTGTTTGCGTTGGTGGCGGGGAATTTGCAACACGTTGAAGACCATTACACCACTGCGTCGGGGCGCGATGTCACGCTGCGCATTTATACTGAAGCGCACAATATCGACAAATGCGACCACGCCATGCAGTCGTTGAAACGCGCCATGCGTTGGGACGAACAGCGGTTTGGTTTGGAATACGACCTTGACATTTACATGATTGTGGCTGTCGATGATTTCAACATGGGGGCGATGGAAAACAAAGGCTTGAACGTCTTTAACTCCAAACTGGTGTTCGCCAGCCCGCAAACCGCGACGGATGTGGATTACATTGCGATTGAAGCGGTGATCGGGCACGAGTATTTCCACAACTGGACGGGCAATCGCGTGACTTGCCGTGACTGGTTTCAATTGTCGCTGAAAGAAGGTTTAACCGTATTCCGCGACCAAGAATTTACCGCCGATTTGCATTCGCGTGCGGTCAAGCGCATTGAAGACGTGCGGAAATTACGCACCTTCCAATTCGCCGAAGATGCCAGCCCAATGGCACACCCGATCCGCCCCTCTTCTTACATGGAAATCAATAACTTCTACACCATGACCGTGTACGAAAAGGGTTCGGAAGTGGTACGCATGTACCAAACCTTATTGGGGCGCGATGGTTTCCGCAAAGGCATGGACGTGTATTTCCAACGCCATGACGGGCAAGCCGTGACCACCGAAAACTTCTTGGCGGCGATGGCGGATGCCAATGGGGTGGATTTGAGCCAGTTCCAACGCTGGTACGACCAAGCCGGAACGCCTGTGGTTGAAGTCAGTATGGATTACGATCCGGCTGAACAAACCTGTTCGTTGCACTTCCGTCAATCGTGCCCCGCCACGCCGGAATGCAGTAACAAACTACCATTTTTGATTCCGGTGGAAGTGGGGTTATTGGATAGCGACGGTAACGACATTGGTGGTACGCAAGTGTTGCGTTTGACCGAGAGCGAGCAATCGTTCCATTTCACGGGCATTAGTGAACAACCTGTGCCGTCGTTATTGCGCGGTTTTTCTGCTCCGGTGCGCTTGGTTTACCCTTACAGCGAAAGCGAACTGGTGTTTTTAATGAAACACGACAACGACGCTTTCAATCGTTGGGATGCGGGTCAACGCTTGGCAATGCAAACCATCCTCAAACTGTTAGCCGCACAGCAACAGGGCGAAGCATTTGGGTTGAGTCACGACTTTATTAGCGCGTACCAAGCCGTATTGAACGACAGTACGTTGGATTTTGCCTTGCGTGCCGAAGCCATGCAGTTGCCGTCGGAAGCCGACATTGCGGAAGTGGCGCGTCCGGCTGACCCTGAAGCGATTCATCGCGTGCGTGAATGGATTTACGCCACCTTAGCCAAAGCCCTGCGTTTGGATTTGGAAACCTTGTATCAACAATTAATCGATCACGCCGAATACCGCGTCGATGCCTTGAGCATTGGGCGACGCAGCTTGAAAAACGTGTGTTTGGATTACTTAGGGCGCATTGTTGACCCTAGTATTTACGCGCTGTGTTTTACGCAATACCAACAAGCGGGCAATATGACCGATGCGTTGGCGGCGTTAGCGGTCTTAAATCAAGTGGATTGCCCCGAACGCGCCGAAGCGTTACAGCATTTCCACGACCGTTGGCAACACGACGCGCTGGTGATGGACAAATGGTTTGCCTTGCAAGCGGTGTCAGGTTTGCCGGATACCTTGGCGCAAGTGCAGGCATTAATGCAGCATCCGTTATTCGATTTGCGTAACCCCAACAAAGTCCGCGCATTAATCGGCAGTTTTGCCATGCGGAATCCGCTGCATTTCCACGCCGAAGACGGTAGCGGTTATCAATTCCTTGCCGATCAGGTCTTGGTGTTGGATGCGCGGAATCCGCAAATCGCCTCGCGCATGGTGCGCCCATTGATGAGCTGGCGGCAATACGAACCCGTGCGCAGTGCCTTAATGAAAACGCAGTTGGAACGCATTCAAGCCCAACAAGGTTTGTCGGGCGATGTCTACGAAATCGTCAGCAAAAGCCTGATTTAGGTTAGATGCTGTAAGCTGGCGGCGGCAATCGCGGCTTGTCCGAGTGATAAGCCGCCGTCATTCGTCGGTACTTGGCTATGGCTCAGTACGCGAATGCCGTGTGCTTGTAAGCGTGCCTGTAACTGATTGAATAGCAGTTGGTTTTGGAAGACACCACCGGATAACACCACGGTTTGCAGGGCGTGTTGTGCCAGTAAGGGTAGACACGCGTCGAGCAGTGCTTGAATCACACCTTGATGAAAATGCGCGGCAATCGTGGCGCGGTCATAACCACTTTGCAAATCATGCAGTAACGCCCACCACATGGGTGCGGGGTCGATTTCCAGCAAACCTGCCGCATTGGTTTGGATAGCGAAAGGATACGGCGGGACGACAGCTAATAAACACGCTGGCGTAATCGCTTCGAGTTCTATGGCGGCTTGCCCTTCGTACTGAATGTGAGCGCGACTACAATCCAAAGCGGCGGCTACAGCGTCGAATAAACGTCCACACGAGCTGCTTAATGGGCTGTTTAAGCCTTTGTCGAGCATGGTTTGCAGCGTTGCTAATGGTTGTTGTTGTAAGAACTGCCAAACGTCGAGTTCACTAAACTGCGCGGCTAACGCATCCCACCCCGCATTGTGCAATTGCGCCCACAAATTGCGCCACGGTTGTAACATGGCTTGCTTACCACCGCACAGCGCGATGGGTTTGAAATGCCCTAAGCGTTCCGCGCTGGCATAATCCGCCAGCAATAATTCCCCACCCCATAATGTGCCGTCATCACCGTAGCCCAAGCCATCCAACACAATGCCGAGCACTTTGCCGTCGTGTACTTCCCAACCATTTTCCGCCAAACACGCGGCAAGGTGGGCGTGGTGATG
>CAZTUZ010000258.1:0-3485 GCA_964617055.1 uncultured Thiothrix sp. | reverse complement strand
CGATCTCCTCATGCTTGCCTTTTTCGAGGGTAATATCCTTGGCAACTGGGGTAAAATCAAGCAACGGACTCGCATTCAGTTTCAGATTAACCACTTGCGTTGTCGCCGTCGTATTATTCAAATCCACCGTCACAAATGACTTATCACCATTCGCCAAAAACCGAGGAGCAGACAAACTTGCCACGACAGGCGAAGCCACTTTCATTTCGCGCTCAGCACTGCCTAAACGTTCGCGGGAAGCAGCAACAGCCATCAAACGTAAACTGCCATCAAACCCCGGTAAAGCCAATTCAACCTCTGCTTTACCTGTTTCATCAAATAGCACAGGACCACTGAATAAGTTCACAATGCGCACATTCGCTGGCGGCATTGCACCACCGCGACTACCAAAACCGCCATCACCGCCGAAACGCTGACGTAATGCCTTACCATCGATATTTTCAATGATCTTGCCGTAAGCATCGTACAAATCCACACCATAACGATGTTGGGCAAAATAAAACGCGAATGGGTCAGGGGTTTTGAAATCCGTAATATTTAACACACCATTATCGACCGCCGCTAACGTCACAATAGCCGCCTGCCCTTTGAGACCATCAGAACTCACCGTGACGTTAATGGTTTGCTCAGGCAATATCTTCTCAGGCGCGGTGATTTTGAGATCCAACTTGCGATTTTCACGGTTCAAAGGCAAGAAAATCACGCCCAATGCACGATTAGGGGCAATTTTTTGCTGTGCACTTGCCGGACGAAACGCCGTAACCGTGACATACAAATCGTGGCGATTCCATGCTTTATCGATAGGAATTTCAATCGTACTTGCCCCTTCAGGCAAAGTCACACGCTTTGACCACAACATAGACTCGCCTTCTACCGCAACAATCGCCTCACCAGCGGCGGGTGGCGTAACCGTTAATTTCGCCATCTCACCGCCTTGGTAGGCAGGCTTGTCCAAAGCCAATTCAATCTGATCAGGACGTGCCGCCGTTTTTTCAGCCTGCTCCCAATCCCAACCCGCATGGAAGGGATACACCGCTTTTAACCCTGTTTCGCTATCCTCTACCTCAATGCGGTAGTAGCCATGCTGCACGGGGAAAGCCACTTTCGCATGCCCTTGTGCGTCTAACGATACTTTTTGCAATGTCACAGGGTATTCGCTGGCAATATCCTCACGCTGCCAGCCTTCGGCACTGTTATATTTCCAGAAATACTCCCGCTCCTCACGCACCAAAGTCACCGCCATAGCTTGGGTCGTCGTAGCGGCTTGCCCTTCCACATTCACCCGAGCTAATTCAAATTCCGCATTGGTATTGGCATCTACAGTATCTTTTGCAAAGGTAGGACGAATACCCACCACATACGCAGCAGGCCAAAAGGGTACAGCCAATTGGCGTGTTACCGTGCGCCCACCAACCTCATGCAAATTCCCTTCCACGCTAACCGTCAGTGGTGAATGGATTTTGCCACTCAACGCAGGCACATCCAAAAACACACCACCCTGATCATTCAATGTGGTTTCCGGCAAATCGTCCGAGCTATTGAGTTTTTCATCCAATGGATTACCAAAATAAAAATCCTTTAATGTGTCAAACGGGTGACGATTTAATGCGACAGAACGCCGAGCAGTTAAACGATTACCACTAGCAGGCGAACCATATAAATAATCCCCTTGCACTCCGACTACCCACTTTTCACCGTTCATCAAGCGCTGAGTATCCGTTTTCAAGCCCAACTTCATGCGTTCTGGCATAAATTCTTGAACATGAAACTCAAAACTGGCGATAGGCGATTCATCCTTCGCAGTATTACGCACTTCTGCTGTCCACGTTCCGGTCGGTGCGTCATTTGGAATAGCAAAACGGTAAGCGAAATACCCCAAATCCGCATTTGCAGCCGTAAGATTTTCTTCTAATAAGGTTTTTCCATCAGGACGGACAATGCGTAGATTCAATTTATTGACCGAAACCGTTTCACCATCACGATTACGCAATAAAACAGACAGGTCCATCACCTCGCCAGGGCGGAATAAGTCACGGGTACTGTAGATAAAAGGTGAGATAGGCTGATCTTGCGCCCCTGTCACTTTATATTCGGACAAATCCAACGCCGCATCACGCAAATCCAAAAAGGCAAATTGACTATCTTGCATCGCTACCAACAACAAATCTCCTGCTGGTCGATGCACAAAACTCGCATGTCCTTGTTCATCCGTTTCCAGTTCCAAGGTTTCTTTTTCGCCTTGTAACTTCAGCTTCATGCCACGCATTGGTTTACCTGTATCCAACGCATTGGCAAACACCTCCAAACCACGCGGATACAAACGCACATGCAACCCAATATTTGTCACCACAAACTGAGTAATGCGGTATGAATCATCATTAAAACGCCCCGGCTGGTGCATTACCGCAAAATACAAACCAGGTTGTTGCAATTCAGGAATAGACTCAACAGGAACTACAGCCGAAGTACGCGCATTGGGTTTCGCATCTGTCACATAACGACTGGAATGCACACTCTCAGTAACATTATGAACCTCTTCCAGTTGCCACTGGCTCAGACGTTGCCCCAAACTGATACCCTTTAAAAGCTGAGGCAGCTTATCCGGTTGCACACGCAAAAACTCAATATCCACCTCAGGAACATTCACAACTCGAATCGGCAAACCATTCGTTAATTTTGTAGGTAATACACTACCCTGCGTCGCAAAATCAAAAGCAGGTTCGACATCTCGCGTTTTCACCGTCGCATCGGCGGGCTTGAACGAATACAATCCCGCACTCGAACTAACCCCTGGTCGCACCTGAATACGATACTCGGTTTGTGGTTTGATATTTGAAAAATACAACCGACGTGGCTCGCTCGCCAATACCCACGAACCATCAACCGCTTTGCCACTTTCAGTCAACGTAATAAAGGCATTAAAATCGGTTTTGGGATCAAGGTCTTGAGAAAAAGTAATCGCTAATGCGGGAACAGCATCTAGTGTTCTCTCCGAAACATCCACCACCAACATCTGTGTAAGTAGTTCTTCATTAGAATGCGTTAGAGGGGCAGGCGGTTTAGAAACAGCAGGCGACTCTTCCGCCTGTGAAGCCGTAATGAACCACAAACTCGCACACAACAACACACACCACAACAATGGTTGGTGAGTAGAACGACGCATTTTTATTCTCCAATCCTCGGCGCAGGAACGACTGCAATCTGGCTGCTAGTATAGACTTTTATACAGAGGAAAGGTTACAAAGCGTGAGGGGATTTAGATAAAAAATGGACTATTTGGGAAGTGAAGTGGCAACAATAAAGTGGCGTCCCCACGGGGATTCGAACCCCGGTACTCGCCGTGAAAGGGCGATATCCTAGGCCGCTAGATGATGGGGACGCGGCAGTAAAAACTCGTGCAGCCAATGCTAATCAGTCAGCCACACTAAATAGTGGCGTCCCCACGGGGATTCGAACCCCGGTACTCGCCGTGAAAGGGCGATATC
>CAZTUZ010000257.1:0-3506 GCA_964617055.1 uncultured Thiothrix sp. | reverse complement strand
TATTAGCCCGACCACCACGCCAACCGCTGCGAATGTGGTGGGTGGTTATGCGATTAGCCTGCCCTCTCCTTACGCTTGTAGCAGTGGCACATTGCGTCCGTGGGCAGTAAAAGCGTATCGCGGCGCGGTATACGTTGGCGGCGTGTGCGATGCTGCTAGCGACCCGTACACCATCAGCCACTTGCGTGGTTATGTTCTGAAGTTCGACCCGCTGAATACGGCAGCAGGCTTCACTTACATCAAAGATTTCCCTATTAATCAGAACCGCCCCGGCTATGGTATTAGCAGTGGCGAGTGGAACGGCTGGATTCCGCAAACGGATGCGATTGGCTGGCCTTATTTCCATACCCCCATTGTCAGTAATCTGGAATTTGACAATGACGGCTCGATCATCGTAGGCATTATGGATCGTGCAGGTATGCAAAATGGTACGAATTTGGATGAACCCGATTGTACCGACGCATCCATTGACTACACCGATGCGCGGGGCGATGTCTTGCGCTTGTGCAAAACCAGTAATGGTTACGCCGCAGATAGCGAACCAAGCTGCACCACAAACATTCCGAGTCAGGTCAAAATTCACGACGAATATTACTGGGGTGATCACGGTCCGTACTCCACCGCTTGGGAAAGTATGAATGAAATCACCACAGGTGGTTTGGCCTTCGCGCCAGGGCAAGACAAGGTATTAAGCAGCTCGGTGGATGGTAGCAACTGGTGGTCAAATAGTGTTTTATGGCTCAACAATAAAACGGGGGGACGCGATAACGCTTACCACGTCGCTGGTACAACGACAGGCAAAACCAATGGCATGGGTGAACTGGAAATTCTGTGCAATCCATCGCCACTCGAAATTGGCAACCGCGTGTGGAACGATACCGACAAAGACGGTATTCAAGACGCAAACGAACCCAGTATTAGCAATATCAATGTTACTCTGACTTGCGGGACAGACACCGCCACAACAGTCACAGATGGGCAAGGTGAATATTACTTTACTAACAAAACGGGCGGCAATGCCACCTTCATGGGTAACAATGAAGCGTGTACGTTAAGCATTAACAATAGTCAAACCAGTCTCAATGGTTATACCCCAACCACCACCAACGCAGACGGTAAAACTGACAATAATGCGCAGACCGATTTACGCGATTCTGATGCTACCAACAATGCAGGCACTGCCAGTATTAGTTTTACCACTGGAACAGCGGGACAAAATAACCATTCGTTGGATTTTGGGTACATCCCCGCAGGCTCGACATTAAGCGGCAAAATATTTGAAGACGTAAACTACGGTGGTGGCGCAGGTCGCCCACTCAGTACGGCTGGCATTGCGGGCATATTAGGGGTGCGTGTCGAACTGTACAACGCAGATGGCGTGTTTATCACCAGTACTACGACACTAGATGGTGGCTCTTACACTTTTAGTAATGTCGCCAATGGTAGTTATTTCGTGCGTGTGGTCAATAACACCATTCGTTCCAGCCGTGTGGGTTCTAATGCCACCGAACGTGCTATTCAAACACACCGTACAGATGGTATCACAGCGGTGAATAACGAAGTCGGCGGGCGCAAACCTGCAACCGTTGATGCCGATGCCAATACCACCAACCAAACCTTGAATACCACGACCTTCGTACTGTCCGGCGGTGGACAAGCACAATCCGTGCAAGCGGTCAGTGTCAGTAGCGCAACCACTGGAGTGAATTTCGGCTTTAACTTCAGCACCGTTATCAATACCAATGACAGCGGACAAGGTTCTTTACGCCAAGCCATTCTCAATGCCAATTTGCTATCGAATGCGGGATTAGCACAACCAGATAGCACTTACGGTGTGGATAGCACTGTGGTGAAAGAAGTCATCGTATTCAATATCCCTGCCAGCAGCGATCCATACGGACGTACCGATATTTGCGGTGGTAACACTTGCAAAATCACGGTAAGTACCAGCTTACCAACGCTGACCGCTCCGGTGATTATTGATGGTACAACCCAACCGAATTACGTCGCAGGTACACCCGGCGTACCCCGCATTCACCTGACCCCTACTAGTGGTTTGGATGCTATTGGCTTAAACATTGCCTATAACGCCCCCGACAGTACCGTGCGTGGTTTGGCAATCACAGGCTTTAAAACCAGTGCCATGAATCGCGCCATTAATGTGCAAGGCGAACGGGTGATCGTCGAATCCAACTACATTGGTTTGCAACCCGACGGCACAGCCCAAGCCAATGGTTATGGTATTTTGCTGGAATACACCCAATCGGCGGTAATCGGCGGCACAACTGCCAGTAAACGCAACATTATTTCCGGCAATCAATCGTTCGGGATTGGTTACGACACAGGTGCGTCGGCGGGAACGATTCAAAACAACTTCATTGGCACGAACCCTGCCGGAACAGCCGCTGTTGCCAATGGCGGCGGTATCGACCTCGAAAGCGCGAATAACACCAACGTGCTGGATAACGTGATTGCGGGTAATACAGGCGATGGGATTCAGCTCGGCTTTACCTCTGCTGGCAGTATTACTACCACGGGTTACACCATCCAAGGCAACCGCATTGGCGTGGGGATTAATGGCGAAGCGATTGGCAATAACGCCCCCGGTATCATGCTGTACGGCGGTACAAAAAACAGTTTGATTGGCGGCACGAATGCGGGACAAGCCAATATCATTGCCTATAACCTCACGGGTGGGATTCGCCTTGCCACCAATAGTAATACCAATACGCAAATCACCATCAGCGGCAATAGCCTGTACGCCAATGGCAATCTGGGGATTGACCTACACAATGACGGCGTAACCGTAAACGATGCCAATGATACGGATAGTGGCGCGAACGATTTACTTAACTTCCCACTACTGAGTTCGGTAACGGTTTCCGGCAGTAACCTTGTGCTGCAAGGTTGCGCTCCCGCAGGTGCAACAGTGGAATTATTTGAAGCCGATGTCAGCGCGGGCGGCAAAGCCAACGCAGGCGACAATAAACAAGGCAAAACCAAGGATTACGGCGAAGGTCAAACCTATTTATTCAGCTTTGTCGAAGGCAGCGGCAGCGATACCGATACCGCGACTTGCGCACTAGCAACGGATGCGGACGGCAATAACTCAACAGGCATGAAAGCTTTTAGCGTTACCATTGCCAAACCCAGCAGCGTCACTTACGGCGACACCTTAACCGCAACGGCGACCTTAGCCGCCAGCGGTACGTCAGAATTTTCCCCAATCGTGAGCATTGCCGCACCAACAGGCATTTCCGGTATGGTGTTTGAAGACGTGAATTACGGCGGCGGCGCAGGACGTGCCATCAGTGCCAGCGGCACGCAAGGCGTAAGCGGCGCACGTTTAGAACTGTACAATGCCAGTGGTACATTCGTAACCAGTACCACCACCGCCAGCGATGGCTCGTACACCTTAACGGGTGTGGCGAATGGCAATTACTTCGTGCGCGTGGTGAATGACACGGTGAAATCGACCCGTTCCGGCAGTAATGGCACAGAACGCG
>CAZTUZ010000256.1:0-3513 GCA_964617055.1 uncultured Thiothrix sp. | reverse complement strand
CAATCTTGTGGCACACCAGCTCCAATTAAACCATTCAAGGCTAAGGTGGCTGTCCACATGAGGTTGGCGCGTGTGTCGTAAGCAGCAGGTTCATGCACTACCGTTGCGCCAATGCTAATCAAGGTTTGCAGTAACCCTTCGGCAAAACGATCCTGCACCATTGCATTCACGGGATATGTTAAATATTGCTCAACAATGTGAGTAAAGGCATCAACCACACCATTCGCTAATTGACGCGGGGGCAAGGTATAAGTTTTAGTAGGATCAAGAATCGAAAATTGTGGGAAAACCAATGGCGAAGCAAAAAACGCTTTGGTTTTGGTCGCTGCACGAGTAACAACTGCTGTACAGTTCATTTCCGAACCCGTTGCTGGTAGGGTTAGTACCACGCCAAACGACAGAGCTTGTGTTACTTTGCTGCCTAAACTGGTCAGAATATCCCATGCTTCGCCATCGAAGTGCGTCGCGGCAGCAATAAATTTCGTTCCGTCAATAATCGAACCGCCCCCCACTGCCAATAAAAAATCCACCTGCTGCTGACGTACCACATCCACTGCCTGCATAAGCGTTTCATAAGTCGGGTTGGGTTCAATGCCACCAAATTCGTAAAATTCACGCTGTCCTAACGCGGTACGCACTTCTGTTAGTGTGCCATTACGTTCTGCACTTGACCCACCATACAACACCAATACCCGCGCTTGTGGAGGCACGAGATTATCCAGTTGGACAATGGTATCTTTACCAAAAGTAATGCGTGTCGGGTTATGAAAGGTAAAATTCAACATCATAATCTCCTTATGTATTTATATTTCACAGTTGTCACAAGGATTATGGCAAGCACCACTCACAATCAGTAGCTAGCTAATGATTGATTGTTTCATAACTTAAAGTTGATAATGTCCCCCTTGCATCACCACGAAAACACACTAACGCATGGATTTATCACAACGTACCCGCGCTATTTTGTCGTTTGTTCAAGCCGCTGATACGGGCAGTTTTGCCGCCGCTGGACGCGCATTAGGCATTAGCTCTGCTGCTGTTAGCAAAAACGTTGCCAACCTTGAACAACTTTTGCGGGTACGCTTAATGAATCGCACCACTCGTACCCTGAATTTAACCGATGAAGGCAGGTTATTTCTCAGGCAAGCTCGCACCGCATTACAAGCCTTGGATGCAGCCGTGGATGTACTAGCAGAACAACGCTCCGAAACGAGTGGGCGAGTACGGATTTCCACCAGCGCATGCTTTGGACGCGATCACCTAATGCCCATCCTACCGCCACTGTTGGCGCGTTACCCTGCCTTAGCGATTGAAGTGGATTTTGATGACCGTGTGGTGGATTTAGTAACAGAAGGCTACGATCTGGTGATTCGCGGTGGGCACATTGCCGATTCTACGTTGATTTCACGACCCGTTTGTCACTTAAAAACGGTATTAGTCTCCTCCCCTGCTTATTTAGCAGCAACAGGTGTACCGCGTACCCCAGAAGACTTAAAACATCACCGCTTGATTACCCGCCGTTTTTTGGGTGGCAGCGTTGCGCCGTGGAATTTTCGCGCCCATGACGGCAGCATTACCACGTTGGATACGGCTGCCGCATTAACCTTATCCGCACCGGAAGCTCTAGTTCAGGCTGCCAGTTTAGGAATGGGGATTGCTCAGGTAGGTATCCATAACATCTGGACATTGCTACAAAACCAAGTATTAAAAGTTGTGCTATTAGACACCTACGACACGGGTACTTATGAAATGGTCATTCAGTACCCACATCGGGCATTCATTGCGCCACGAGTCAAAGTCACCGTCGAGTATTTAT
The DNA here is from genome assembly GCA_964617055.1 of uncultured Thiothrix sp. Taxonomy (GTDB): domain Bacteria; phylum Pseudomonadota; class Gammaproteobacteria; order Thiotrichales; family Thiotrichaceae; genus Thiothrix. Next base: position 1,697 of record CAZTUZ010000256.1, on the reverse strand, counting down.
TGTCCGCTTTTGCCAACAGAGAAGCCCTGCATGTACCTCTCAGTGCGTTACAACCTTACACTGCCTGAAAATCCCCCTGTCACAAATCCCCCCAACCTTTAGCGGCTTTGTCGGACTTCCGACAAATCGCCCTGCACTATTCCTATTAAAACAATGTGTTAGTCAGTTGGCATAGCCTTTGCAGCAGGTGTGGTAACGACATGAGCCGAGGTAACGCCCCATGATGAAATCTAAGGACATCGCCGAGCTGTTGAACGAACCAGCTTGCGCCCACAATAAAAAGGAAAAATCGGGTTGCGCCCGACCCAAACCGGGGGCTTCGGCGGGGGGCTGCGCATTCGACGGCGCACAAATCGCGTTATTACCGATTGCCGACGTAGCACACATTGTTCACGGTAGCATTTCCTGCGCAGGCAGTTCGTGGGATAACCGTGGCACGCGCTCCAGTGGTCCGCGCTTGTATAAAATTGGCATGACCACCGATTTGACCGAACAAGATGTCATCATGGGGCGCGGCGAAAAACGCCTGTTCCATTCCATCAAACAAGCGATTGACGATTACAACCCTGCTGCGGTTTTTGTCTACAACACCTGCATTCCCGCGCTGATTGGCGACGACATTGAAGCCATCTGTAAATCCGCCGAGGAACGCTGGGGCACGCCCGTTGTCCCCGTGGATTCGGCAGGTTTCTACGGCACGAAAAACTTGGGCAACCGCATTGCAGGCGACGCAATGGTGAAATACGTTTGCGGCACACGCGAACCCGACCCATTACCACGCGGCGCGGAAAGCGGCACGTTCAAGGTTCACGATGTCAATTTGGTCGGCGAGTACAATATCGCGGGGGAATTTTGGCACGTTTTACCGCTGCTCGATCATTTGGGCTTGCGCGTATTGTGTACCTTGTCGGGCGACGCGCGTTACCGCGAAGTGCAAACCATGCACCGTGCCGAAGTCAATATGATGGTGTGTTCCAAAGCCATGCTGAACGTAGCACGCAAGCTCGAAGACAGCTTCGGTACGCCGTGGTTTGAAGGCAGTTTTTACGGCGTGGAAGACACCAGCAAAGCCCTGCGCGACTTTGCCCGCTTGATTAACGACCCGCATTTAACCGAACGTACCGAACAGCTCATTGCCAGCGAAGAAGCCCGCATTCACAAAGCCTTAGACAAATGGCGCGAACGCCTACGCGGTAAACGTGTGCTGCTGTACACAGGCGGGGTGAAATCGTGGTCCATCATTTCCGCGTTACAAGATTTGGGCATGACCGTGGTCGCTACGGGCACGAAAAAATCCACCGAAGAAGACAAAGCGCGGATTCGGGAATTAATGGGCGACGACACCAAAATGATCGAAGACGGGAATCCTCGCGCCTTGCTCGACGTGGTGCGCGATTACAAAGTCGACATTCTCATTGCAGGTGGTCGGAACATGTACACAGCCCTCAAAGCGCGTGTGCCTTTCCTCGACATTAACCAAGAACGCGACTTCGGTTACGCGGGTTACGAAGGCATGTTGGAACTCGCCAAACAACTCACTTTGACGGTCGAAAGCCCGATCTGGCAGGCGGTGCGCCAACCTGCGCCGTGGAGCATTCCCACCGAAACCGTTGCTGCAACACAGGAGGTTGCCCATGCCTGAAATTACCCGCCGCAAAAAAGCCCTGTCGGTTAGCCCATTAAAAGCCAGCCAAACC
>CAZTUZ010000255.1:0-3527 GCA_964617055.1 uncultured Thiothrix sp. | reverse complement strand
CAGCGTTACGGTGGCACTTGCAACTTACGCATGGACGACACCAACCCCGAAAAAGAAGACGAAGAATACGTCGAATCCATCAAGCAGGACGTGCAATGGTTGGGTTATCAATGGGATGGCGACGTGCGTTACGCTTCTGACTATTTCGACCAGCTTTACGCGTGGGCAGTCTACTTGATTGAGCAAGGCAAAGCCTTCGTGTGTGATCTAACCGCCGAAGACATGCGCCAATACCGTGGCACACTCACCGAAGCGGGTAAAGAAAGCCCGTATCGCAACCGTTCTGTTGCAGAAAACCTCGCCTTATTTGAAAAAATGCGGGCAGGCGAATTTGACGAAGGCGCGTGCTGTTTACGCATTAAAATCGACATGGCATCGCCGAATATTAATTTGCGCGACCCCGTGATTTACCGCATTAAAAAAGCCTCGCATCACCAAACAGGTGATAAATGGTGTATTTACCCGTCTTACGACTACACCCACGGGCAAAGCGACGCACTCGAAGGCATTACGCATTCGATTTGTACGCTGGAATTTGAAGATCATCGCCCGTTATACGATTGGTGCATTCAAAACTTGCCTGTTCCAGCGCAACCGCATCAGTACGAATTTTCGCGCCTGAACGTGAATTACACCGTCACCAGCAAACGCAAACTCAAGCAATTGGTGGTGGAAAATCACGTCGATGGCTGGAATGACCCGCGTATGCCGACCATTGCGGGGATGCGTCGCCGTGGCATTCCACCCAAAGCCTTGCGCGATTTCTGCGAGATGGCAGGCGTGACCAAAGTTGAAGGCGTGGTCGACATTAGCATGTTGGAATACGCCATCCGTGAAGAACTCAACGCCACCAGCCCACGCGCTATGTGCGTATTGCACCCGCTGAAAGTGGTCTTGACCAATTACCCCGAAGACCAAACCGAAGTGTTTTCCGCCCCCGTGCACCCGCAACACGAAGACATGGGCACACGCGAAATCCCCTTCTGCCGCGAAATCTACATTGACCAAGACGACTTCCGTGAAGCCGCGAACAAACAATACAAACGTTTGGTGTTGGGCAAACGGGTACGCCTGCGTAATGCGTATGTGATTGAAGCGGATGAAGCGATCAAAGACGCAGACGGCAATATCATTGAAATTCGCGCACGTTACATTGAAGGCACGCACGGCAGCGATCCTGCGGATGGTGTCAAACCGAAAGGCGTGATTCACTGGGTATCAGCGCGGGAGAATGTGGATTGCGAAGTGCGTTTGTATGACCGCTTATTCACCGATGTCGCCCCCGACGCTGGCGGCAAAAACTTCCTTGACTGCATTAATCCCGACAGTTTGGTGATTTTATCCGGCTGTAAAGGTGAAATCGGGCTGAAAAATGCGACGTTGGACGACCGTTATCAGTTTGAGCGTGAAGGCTATTTCGTTTTGGATAGCAAATACAGCACGTCCGAACAACCGATTTTCAACCGCATTATCGGCTTGAAAGACACTTGGGGTAAAACCGAACAGCAGGCTTAAACCCGCCGTCACGCCCGCCCCCGATTAGCCCTTGCTAGTCGGGGTATAATTCCGCTAGACCGCTGGATTTACTAACCGCTGTTGTCGCTGGTTTGAAATGCTGCAAGGCTTTCAACAATGGTGCTCCATGCCATATTTGTCCCTCACGCCCGTATAGCATTTTGTTCAATGTATCCAATTCTGCACGCAAAATCGCCCCGCCTTGCTGATTCAATGTCGCCAAGGTTGGTGGTTGCAAGTGCAGCCCAACTTCTACCCATTGCCCTAATGCGTGGTGCGCTGCACGCGCTTGATTCTGCTGACAGGCTTGTTCTAATTCGCGCCACACGGCTTTAGCGTCCATCAGCTTACTCACGGGTTTCATTCCACTCGTTCGTGAGACGGGTTTACCTGCCATTGCCCATTGCCATAACAACCAACACGCCCCTGCTAAAGCAACAAGCAGCAGTAACACCACGGCAATCGACTGCCACGACCAACGCTGATCAGGCGTTATTTGGGCAGGGCTGGTTGGTGATGCAGCAGGCTGTGAGGTTTCAGGCTGGGTACTGGTAGATGGTGTCGATGGTGTATTCGCTGGAACAGCTTGACCACCGCTGACCGTTAGCGTGACAGCATCCAGTTTCGCCACTTCAGTTTGCCCTGTTTTGGTGTTCCACCACTCTAATTGCACAGCAGGTAAACGGTAACTGCCATTATACGGCGCGACAACGACCCAGTTTTCTTGGCGTATGCCGACCACTCCATTATTGTTGGGTTCATTACGCAGTTCAGGCTTGTCAGTATAGGCTTTTACCCCCGCTGGAACTTGTAACTCCAGTTTCGGCAATTGTTCAGCAGTTAGGCCATCCGCCATGATTGCTAATGTTAATGTCGCAGGCTCGCCCGCCTTGAGTTTATCTGGTGGGGTTTGCCAGTGCGCATTTAAACTGACACTTTTAGCAGGCAACCATTGTTTTCCCTGGTAACTGCTAGGTTGCGGCAGGACTTGCAATGCCACAGGGGAAGAAGAACGCTTGATGGGTTTCACCCCTACCCCAAATGGGTCATAACGGTTGGTTCGCGCATCCATCACACCGCCTTCAAACTGCGTTGCCCCCAACTGTAATTCGCCGCTTTGTTGTGGCATGAGCACATAACGCCGCTCAATAACATGATAGTTCCGCCCATTGCGCAGCAGTGTGGTATTTTTCACATCCCCTAATTGTTGCACTGAGCCTTTACCAGCACTGACACTAGGATGCGTTAAAGTAGCCTGCGGGCGTAAATTGACGGTGTGTAATAACCGCTGCGTCACTATCACTTGCTGTTGCACATACGGCTGTTTGGGTTCAACTTCGACTTCGACCAAGACTTCATCACCCGTATTTTGCGCATTGGATGGAGGCTGATCCAACACTTGCAACACCACACTAGGGCTTTGTTCATTGCCGAAACGAATCGCGGGCACAGTAAGCGTCCCCACTTTACGTGGCGCAAGCTCCAACTGCCAAAGAGTTTGCACACTCGATGCACCGTTTACAATCTGGATGCTATTGCTTTGCGAGCTGCCTTGAACCTCAAAATCTTGCTCCAACACCGTAAAATCAGGGGAACTCGCCGCCACGCCATTGCTGGTAAAGGTCAAAGTAACAGTTTCACCCACCCCAACCGGATTGCGGTCGAATTCCGCCGTCACAGCAGCCTGAACCCAATAGGGCATCAGGCACAACAGTAATATGACAGCAAAACGTTTAAAGTTAGCCATTACCATGCCTCCCCTGCCGCTTGTGAACCACGTTGTTGGTATTGGTACTGGAACTTACGTCGCCACAACCCCGCCGGATCGTCTGGAATGCGGTTTAACCATTGTTCAGTCGCTTGTTGCTGCTCACGTTGTTGCGGGTCAGCCTCAGCTTGTTGCTGCTGGTCTTTTTCAGCTTTCTCTGCTTGCGCCTGCTGCTGTTTAGCTGTTTGTTCTTGCGCCTGTTGATCTTTCTGCTCTTGCTGATCTTTCTGGGCGTTTTGCTGCT
>CAZTUZ010000254.1:0-3535 GCA_964617055.1 uncultured Thiothrix sp. | reverse complement strand
ACATCGTTACGCCTTGAACCTTATCGCCTTGTCTTACTCATTGCATTGGGCTGCGCACTGGTGTATTTACCTAAAACACGCCGCCAAGCCGATGCCGTCGATGTGAGTTTGTTGGTGCTGTTGTGCATCGTGTTTACCAGTTTTTGGGTGAATCACGGTATCGGTAAAGCCATCCAATCCACCGGACTGTATGCTGTGGAAACGCTCGGCGCATTTTATCTAGCACGACTAGCGATCACTACTCCCATGCAATTTTATCGTATTAATCAGCTTTTCATCACGATTCTCGCCTGTTTAACACTGTTCACCGTTTACGAAGCCGTTACTAAACACCGAATTTTGCACGACCTTGCGTTACAAATAACGGGGCACCATTCGCTAGATCCACGTCTGTATACAGCCGATTATGTACGAGCTGGCCTAATGCGAGCTGCCAGTTTATTTGAGCACCCGATATTATATGGCACATTAACTGCCTTATTTTTCCCATTCTCAATATTATCATGGAACTATTATCGACGTGGAACTGATACTCTAAAAAGCAGTGGATTATTAATATCCATGATTTTTACATTATCATCAGCCCCTATTTTATCTTTATTATTACAAGGCATCAGCGCAATTTTACTGAAAATCTGGCATCAAGCCCGCCGCTTATGGTTTTCTCTATTCTTTTTAACATTAGCTATTGCCCTAATTATTCAGCTTACCTCAAATCGTGGATTTTTTGGTGTACTTATTTCTTATCTGACGCTAAATCCACAAACGGGTTACTCGCGTATTTTGCAATGGGAATACACTGCCGTGGACATTGCTAACCACCCATTTTTAGGCATTGCACATCACGATTGGACGCGCCCATCGTGGTTGGCATGGTTGGGCACAAGCATTGATAGCTTTTGGTTATTGCTGATTTTACAGCACGGTATTTTCGCTCTATGTTTATTATTGGCTGCAAGCTTTTACACGACTGCGAGAACCGTGCGTGTCTGGGTTCACCATGACAAACGCACACAATGGATGGTAACAGCATGGCTTTTATCTTTCTTTTCGCTGATCTTTATTGGCTTTACAGTGGACTATTTTGGTAAGTTACAGCCCATGTTTTTCTTCATGTTAGGTGCAATTCATTGGGCGCAAAACCATTCTGACTGGCAGTGCCACCCAACGGAAAAATTCGCATCTGCACCTGATTCTGACGATACTGTTTAAAACCCGACGAAGACTAGGAAATAATTACAATGAGATTACGTTTTATCAATCAACGAGCATTTATGTGGCTGGTTGGTTTGCGTGACACCCTGCTATGGCTGCGCACATGGTACTTCCGCACCCTGTATGGCATGAGCATTGCGCCTGATGTGCGCATTTCATTCAAGGCTCGCTTAGATAAAACCAATCCAAGTTGTATTGAAATTGGGGAAAAAACCTATATTGCCTTTGACAGCATTATTTTGGCACACGACTACGCCACCCGCCGTCATGGTGGAGCTTTTGAACAAAAGACCCGTATTGGTGCTAACTGTTTTATCGGCTGTGGTGCTATTATTTTACCCGGTGTTACTATCGGTGATCAGGTAATTGTCGGTGCAGGAAGTGTCGTGACCAAAGATATTCCCTCTCATTCCATTGTCGGCGGAAATCCCGCGCAGATTCTGCGTTCGGGCATCCAAACCATTGCTTACGGGAGACTCGCATGAGTTCACCAACCGTCAGCATTATTATCGTTTCCTACAATACCGTGAACTATATCCGTCGTGCTTTAGAATCGTTATTTCGTGAGACACAAGTTGTTAGTTACGAAGTAATCGTAGTGGATAATAATTCCAGTGACGACTCGGTAAAATTCCTGCGACAGCATTTCCCGCAGGTCAAATTGATCGCATCGGATAGCAACCCTGGTTTCGCAGGTGGTGTTCGTTGTGGCGTGGCACAAGCCAAGGGCGATTATTTACTGCTATTGAACCCCGATACAGTGATTTTAAATGCCGCTATCGACCGCTTGGTGCACTTTGCGGAACTGTATCCCGAAAACGGTATTTGGGGTGGGGTTACGCTTAATAATGATTTCAGTATTAATACCCAACACGCATGGGAAATGCTGAATTTCAAGAATCTGCTATTCAGCGCGTTAGGTTTAAGTAAGTTATTTAAAAATAGCTGCTTTTTCAATAGTGCCAATTATGGATGTTGGAAGCGTGACACCATTAAAACCGTCGATATTACATCAGGCTGCTTTTTTCTAACAACGCGCGAATTATGGAACAAACTAGACGGCTTAGACCCTAGCTTTTTCATGTATGCTGAAGAAGCCGACTATTGCCTACGCGCCAAAACCTTGGGTTATCAACCCATTGTCACACCCGATGCCACAATTATTCACCATGGCGGCGTGAGCCATAACCGTTTTTCTGGCAAACTCATCAAACTGCTCAAAGGTAAAGTAGAACTTATCAACCGTCACGTTAGCAGCCCAAAACGCCCCGTCTATCGTGGCCTACTTTACCTCTATGTTCTGAATAAATACCTTTTACAAACCGTATTTAAACCACATTCCGAACAACGTCAAGAATGGCAAATGGTGTTTGATGCTCGTCATGACTGGTTACAGGGTTATCATTAATGGCTACAGTAATTGTCCCTGCACACAATGAAGCCAGTGTGATTCGCCGCTGTCTCGATAGCTTAATCCAACAACCTCAACTAACCACAATCATCGTCGCGTGCAATGGTTGTACGGATGATACGGCTACTATTGTACGCAATGAATACCCCCAAGCGATTTGCCTAGATATTGCCACACCATCCAAGGTCAATGCCCTAAATGAAGCGGAAAAACACGCAACCCATTTTCCTATCTTCTACATTGACGCTGACACGCAATTATCAAAAGGTGCTATTCAAACCATCACCCAAGCTTTAGCTGCTGATCCTAACACACTATTAGCTGCCCCCGAACCTGTCATTGACACCAACCAGTCTTCGTGGTGGGTAAAACAATACTACCAAACGTGGCTACAACTGCCTTATATTCGGGATGGTGTTGTGGCCACTTGCAGCTATGTTATTACCCAACAAGGGCGCGAACGTTTCACTACGTTTCCAGCGGTTATCAATGACGATGGATTTGTACGCTGCCAATTTCATCGCCACGAGCGTCGCAACATTCAAGGCGCACAAATATTCATCACTGCCCCGCGTGACTTGGCTTCACTGATAAAAATTAAGACTCGTGCTCGTTTGGGTAATATGCAACTTGCCGCAGCACAATTGTGTACTTGCACGGAATCAAAACCCTATTCCAGCATTTTGCGGAATAAATTATTCAGCAGAACCGTATTTCCCACCCTAATTTACACGGTTATTGCCCTTATTATTCGTTTGCGAGCAACTTATCAATACCAACATTTACAAACCTATGTTTGGGAAAAAGATCAAACCTCGCGCACACAACACCCGCCTCAGAAAGGTGCAAGATGAGCTGAAAAACATTACCGCCTGTATTTTTTCTGCGACAAATGTACGTTAAATAGTC
>CAZTUZ010000253.1:0-3574 GCA_964617055.1 uncultured Thiothrix sp. | reverse complement strand
TGATGAAAGCGACCAGAGGAAGTTATTTCGCTTCTTCTTTCGGCGGGTCTTTGGGTTGTTCGCCACCTGCTGCATCCACACCGTCTCCGTACTTTTTCACGAACAAGACAGAAGGTTCACCACTACGGTTATAAAATTGCAAACTATTACCTTCTTGCTGGACGCTGCCTGCACGCTGCAAAGTACGAATATAACTACCTTGCCAATCACCCACGTTAATGGTTGGCGCACCGACGGCTGGGCGCAAAATCGGACACCCCTTATCTCCTTCTTTTTCCACGCTTTCCATCATAAAGCCAGTGTGACCAACACGCTTAAATTTTGCGATGTAATCATTACACCCTGCAAAACCTTGCAGATCATTCTCACCAACCTGCATGTTAATCTCCAACTCAACTGGAACTTTCGTGCCATAGATGGATAATAAACGCCACTTTGTACCCAACAACGACGGGCCACCACTGTTTAATGGGCACGCTCCCGCTGGTAAAGGAGTCGCTGGAGTAGCAGCACTTCCTGTTTCAGCAATAACGCGAGAACCCAACAATGCCAATGGCAATAAAAGTAAAGTCCTCCGCGCCTGCATAAACGAACGGGGGGTTGTAGAGTTTGTTTTCATGGTTTTCTTCCCTCAATTGACAGTAATCCCTAGATTCCACACGGCACAAAGCAATTACTTGCCACAGATGCCTCGTGTATGAATAAAACAACACTTATAGAGTATAGATGAGAGCTAAAATTTTGCCGAATCAGATGTTTTTGTTAATCTGACGTTGCATTTATGCAACACTTTGCGCAGCAGGCAAATTCACACCGAAAATACGGCTAAGTCTTTGCCAATTAAAGAAAGCACCGGGGTCTGTCTTTCTTAACGGCGCGATGTGTTCATGTCCCGTAATATGCTCAAAACTTAATGTTGGATAACTCTTGATCAAAACAGGTAGCAATATCTCAAGCTGACGGTACTGTTTGTCTGTAAATGGCACAAAATCTGTCCCTTCCAACTCAATACCGACAGAAAAATCATTACAACGCTCACGACCACGATAAAATGAAACACCCGCATGAAATGCCCGTTTATGAAACGGAACGTATTGTACAATCTCTCCATTACGCCGAATTAATAAGTGACTTGCAACCCGTAGATGACAAATTTCCGAAAAAAAAGGATGTGCGGTAGGATCGAGTTGATTGGTGAATAATTTATCTATCCAATTTCCACCAAATTCATACGGGGGTAGGCTAATATTATGCAAAACAATCAAATCAGGTGTGCAACCATCAGGGCGTTCATCATGATTAGGTGATGGGCATTGTCGTGCTGTATCCAATAAACCTGTTGTTGTATCAATAATCACGGCTCTTCCTCTGCGGGTAATAATAAAGCTATATCAATTGCTTGCTGAATACGCTGCGGTAAAGCTTCACAATGAATGGCACGGTGATAACGCCCATTAACGTATAAAAACATTGCGGGCAAATGGAATACCTCTAATGCATTCACTAACCCCCCATTGTGCACAGCATCCACCTCAAACACTTGGAAAGTAGCATTTTCAGCAATCATTTTAGACAAAACTAACTTTAATTGACGACAAGCCCCACAAGATGGAGCAGTAAAAAATACCAATACCACACCATGTGTTGTAGCCAATACCTCAAAAAAATTCAAATCATCAAGTGCTATAATTTCACTCATTAATATCATTACACACCCTCTAAAAGTCACAAAGCGACCATACAGCTTCCAGCCGAAACTTGATAGAATCACCTAACCACAAGGAACAGGACACCACCATGCTCGATAAAGCATTAATTCAATGGCTATTAGGATGTATTCTAGTAAGATGAACGGACTTAATCCTCAACAACAAGTAGCAGTGGCGCATTTGGGTTCACCACTTTTGGTTTTGGCGGGTGCGGGTAGTGGTAAAACACGAGTCATTACCCAAAAAATAGCATGGATGATTCGTCATAATGTGTATTCGGCGGATCAAATTGCGGCGATTACGTTTACCAATAAAGCGGCACGCGAAATGCGTGAGCGGGCGAGTCATTTATTATCGAAAGAAGAAGCAAAAGGTTTAACGGTCTCGACTTTTCATACTTTGGGCTTAAATATTATTAAACGCGAAGCGAAACGTTTAGGTTACAAAAAGAATTTCAGCATCTTAGATGCGCAAGACAGTGCTGCCATTTTAAAAGAATTGGCACATAAGGAAAATCTCGAAGAAGCGGATGATGTGCGCTGGACGATTTCACGTTGGAAAAATGATTTTATTTCCGTAGAACAAGCAGCACAATTAGCCAATACGCCGGAAGAAAAGTTAGCAGCATTACTTTACGAGAAATATCAGCGGCAGATTAAAGCTTATAATGCCGTGGATTTTGATGATTTAATTGTCTTGCCTGTGCAATTATTTCAACAACATGCGGATGCTTTACAGTTTTGGCAAAATAAACTGCGATATTTATTGGTGGATGAATACCAAGATACCAATGCCTGCCAATACCGTTTAATTCGCTTATTGTGCGGCTTGCGTGGTAATTTAACTGCGGTGGGGGACGATGACCAGTCAATTTATGCGTGGCGAGGCGCACGTCCTGAAAACATTGCGCAATTACAGCAGGATTATCCCACGTTAAAAGTCGTGAAATTAGAGCAAAACTACCGTTCTACCGCACGGATTTTACAATCAGCAAATCATTTGATTGCCAATAATCCACATTTGTTTGAAAAAAACTTATGGAGTACGCTGGGTGAAGGTGAACCCATTCGTGTTATTCCTTGCCGAAATCCTGATCATGAAGCCGAAAAAGTGGTGGGTGAAATTTTAAAAATTCGCTTCCGTGAGCGTGCTAATTGCAAAGATTTTGCAATTTTGTATCGAGGCAATCATCAAAACCGTTTATTTGAAAAGCTATTACGCGAGCAAAGTATTCCTTACAAATTAACAGGCGGCACGTCCTTTTTTGAACGTGCTGAAGTCAAGGACGTATTGGCGTATTTACGTCTGATTGCTAATCCTGACGATGATGCCGCATTTTTGCGAATCATTAATACACCCAAACGGGAAATTGGCACATCCACATTGGAAAAACTGGGGCAATACGCACACGAACGCCACATTAGTTTGTTTTACGCCGCACAAGAATTGGGTTTTGCGCAACGCATTTCCGCTAAAGCCTTGCAACGCATTGAAACGTTTTGTGCTTGGGTGCAAGAAATGATGTATTTAGCGGAACACACTGCCCCGCCTATGATGGTCAAACGGGTTATTCAAGACGCAGCTTATGAAGAATGGTTGCAAAATACTTGTAACACAGCAAAGCAAGCCGAAGTACGCATGAAAAACGTGTGGGAGGTTTTGGAATGGGTGCGTAAATTACACGATGATGGTGCGGGTAAAGAAACATTGAGTGATATTATTGCGCACATGAGTTTAGTGGATTTATTAGAACGCAATAGTGAGGAGCAAGAACAAGATGCCGTATCATTAATGACTTTACACGCGGCAAAAGGTTTGGAATTCCCTATTGTGTTTTTGGTAGGCGTGGAGGAAGAGTTATTACC
>CAZTUZ010000252.1:0-3603 GCA_964617055.1 uncultured Thiothrix sp. | reverse complement strand
ATCAATATGCAAAACAGCTATAGATGTTATTCTTGGAGAGTAGTTTTCATTGTTATCATTTAAGCTCTCACATGAATAATGAATGACAAATAATGTTTTTTCATTATCTTTTAACATTCTTAGTTTATCACTTATTTTCAAGCTGTGTCCTTTTGAAATCTCTTAATAAACATACTATTAATTCATTGATTTGTCATTCTGGATATGCCTCTGTTTCTTGCGAACGCGCCCATGCGGCGAAGTCCTGTACCCCGCTAGCGTCTGAATTGACGGGCGCAAAGTCGCGGGCTGTCACCTCGTCCGTTGTCGAGGTAATTTTTAGTCTTACATTTTTGCACCTTCAGCAATTTTTCTATGATTGATATTGATGTCATAATGAATCCCGTTGCCTGCATGTAAGACATCTATGGTATTTATATAAAGTATTTTATAAACAAGCATTTTAATATTCATAGATATGACGGCTGAACCAAATGGAACTAATATAACTTTTTTCCATTTCTTTGACTTTAGAACTTTAGCAACTCTATCTAAAATAATTTCAATTTCAACAGTGCTACTTTCTTTACTAGAAAAGTCAAGACTTCCTTTAGATGCAATGTAGACCGTACCACGGCTATGTAATATTTCAGTTGGGTGTATGCCGGAATTTGCAATAATTGTCAATGTATTTTCTTCATCACTTAAGCCTAGTAAATTTTTTAATTCTACTCTGAGATTATCAATGCCATGTATGTCTATTATTTTGGCTACAAGTTCTTCTATTTCATTATTCATTGATTACTCTTTTGTAAAACTATTTGTCCATGTGTATCTCGACCTAATTCAGTATAGTACCGAGCTTCATCTATTCTAGTAACTTCGCCGTCATAATTTTTAAGAAGGAGATTAGTTACTCCATAATGAATTTTAGTTTCAGTTTTGCTAGGTTTATATTCTGCTTTATATTCATATCGCAAATTAAAGCAAGTAGGGTCAGCAATGTCAAAAATTGCCATTTTTGAGAAACTAAGAGATGATGGAGCTTCAAGCCGCACAGTTAATTTTGTGTAAGTTTGGTGAATTTTTACATCTATTTTAATTTCTTTATTCCCTGTGGAACTTAAAATTGTCCCCTGCCAGTCACCATTTAAATCTGGAATTTTGATGATGTTAAGTTTATATAGAAGTTTCCATTTCCAGATAAATTGATCAAAGATCAGGAAAAACAAAAAGAAAACTGCGAGTCCGGATGGGGCGGCTAAATTCATGCTAGAAATGCTAGATATTTTTGATAGTACATGACTAATAAGAGGACTAGATAGGATGCTAAATAAGGCTAAAAAGTAGAGAACATTTTTTCTGTCATGATAAGAAACACTATATTCGTGCATAGCTTATGATTCTTTAAGGTTAAGGAATGGGTTATGGCTCTAAGAGGCTGCGGCAGCACCGTGCGGACATAAATGTCTGGTTGGACGAAACCGCGAGCTACGGAGTCCAATACCTTACCCAATAAAGGGATTGCTTTTCCTGCCCATCGCCACTCTAGCCCATGTTGCCCATTTATTCCCCATCAAACGCTGCTTTTTCATTACCGTTTCACCGCTTGCCACCCCGATTCTGGTCAAACATAGCACAGGGTTATGGGCGTTTCGAGCCATTTTTCTATTGGGCGCAATGGCTGAATATGGTGGTCTGGGGCTACCTGTTTTTCCCTGAATTGCCTTAATGTGATCAGCTTACTTGAGTCAAAGCTGTTAAAGTGGCAACGCTACCGCCCTGATTTGTCAATCCAAACACTCGGTATATCCATTCGGACAAACGGTACTAATTTAACCAATTTTATTGCTAATTACTAGACATTATTGATAATTTCTTTCAGCCGTTCAACAAGGTAAATGGGTAGTGAAATCAAGGGGTAAGTAATGGCTTGCTGTTGTTGGTTGCTGGTGACAGTGGCGTGGATGGTGTTGATGCTGGGGAGTGATGCGTCAAAGCGTACCGCAAATGGAACTTGTTTTTCCGCCATGAATTGATGCAGCGATTTCATGCTGCCGCTTGCGCCTGCCTTGACTTCGATGGGGATAATTTGCCCTTCGAGCGCGATAACGTAATCGAGTTCAGCGTTGGCGGTGCGCCCTTCGCGTAGCCAGTAGGTGAGTTCGCGGTTGGGTGAGTCAGCAAGTAAGTGTTGCAGGTGTTGCCCGATGAATTGTTCGGCGATTGCGCCTTCGTTAATCAGTTTGGTGTCGTCTAATTGGCTAATGGTGCGCCAGTTAAGCCCACAAATGGCATTCATGAGTCCCACGTCGAGGAATAGGAGCTTGTAAACTTTTTCTTCAAGCGTGGCTTGTAGCGGTAAACCGGAGCAGTGGCTGTGAATAACTTTGCTAATAACGCGAGCCATGCAGAGTAATTCGAGGTCTTTTTTTAGTGTGGCACTTTGGTCTTGGGCAGAAATATTGCTGTATTTCACTTTGACACCAACGTGGCGAGCCGCAAAGTTAAACACGTTTAGCATACGGTTAGGGTCGCGGTTTTTGCCATAACGTGGGAAATCTTCGCGGTAGGTTTCAATAATCGCGTTATGAATGTCGCTGACAGGTTGCAAATGCTGGGTTGCAGCGAAGGTCGCAACTGCTTCCGGCATTCCGCCGACAAAGTAGAAGGTGCGGAGTAATTCCAATAAACGTTTGTGGGTTATTTCGCCAATATCGTCACCCCATCGGTAGTATGTAACGATTTCGTGCAGCTTGTTTTCTCCTAGTGCGGCTAAAAATTCGCTAAACGTCATTGGCCCCATGTGCAAATATTGGACTCGACCGACAGGCATGGAAAACTGGTGTTCCGCCAATACAAACTCAAGCAACGAACCTGCACTAATGACGGGCAAATCGGGCAGGTCTTCATAAAAATAACGCAATGCAGGAATTGCTTCAGGAACAGCCTGAATCTCATCCAAAAACAATAAGGCATTATCCGTGTTGTTGGACATACGCGGCAGGGTAGTCAGGTGCTGCAAAATGCGCGTCGGATTATGGCTGGCAAACGAGATTTTAAGTTCAGGGTAGCGTTCCAGATTCGCCGCTAACAAAGGTATGCCTTGCTCTTGAGCAAATAATTGCACCAATGTTGATTTACCAACCTGACGCGCACCCCGAATAATCAGTGGCTTACGGTTTTTGTTTTGCAACCAACGCTGCAAAAATTGGAGTTGTTGCCGATACATGCACGATACCCTTTACTAATCTGAATGCTGTAACTGTAGCACGAAACACACGCTGATTATGATTTTAGGGGGGTGTTTTCATAGTGTGATTATGATTTTAGGGGTCTGTTTTCATAATCACATCGTAGTTTTTTAGCCACCAGAACGTGCTCATTGCCACCACCCCCAGCAAATTTCCCTAGTATTGGTATTCATCATTGCGGTGGTGCAGCAAAGTGTTGATACTTGCATACCTATCAGTATGTTCTTATAGGATATGTCATGAGCCAGACGGCTACACCTGCAAATCTTCCGCCTTCTGCGCCGCCCAAATCCAAGGGGCGTGCTAAAGTCATGTTGCTTTTGTTGTTGGTTTTCAGCTTGATGGGTGGGGCGGGGTTCGCGTGGTGGTA
>CAZTUZ010000251.1:0-3619 GCA_964617055.1 uncultured Thiothrix sp. | reverse complement strand
CCCAGGTAATATGGTTACGTTCTGTGGTTTTTTTGTCAAGAAAGCGACGACAAGTGTTAAGTAATTCAGAAATAGGGTATTTTCGATTCAATGGCACGAGTTGATCGCGCAATGCATCATTCGGTGCGTGTAACGAGACCGCCAAGGAAACATCAATGGTTTCTGCTAAACGATCCAACGCAGGTAGAACCCCAGAAGTGCTGACAGTAACGCGGCGTTTACTCAAGCCATACGCATTGTCATCCAGCATGAGGCGCAAGGCATTCACCACATTGTCAAAATTGAGTAATGGTTCGCCCATTCCCATCATCACAATGTTGCTAACGACACGTTGACCTTTCGGGTCAGCTTGTAAGGTGCGTTTGGCGACCCACAGTTGCCCAATAATCTCAGCGGTGGTGAGGTTGCGATTAAAACCTTGGCGTGCCGTTGAGCAGAATGTGCAGTCTAATGCACAACCGACTTGCGAAGACACGCACAATGTCCCGCGATCATCTTCAGGAATAAACACCGTTTCAATCGCATTACCATCTTCCAAACGCAACAGCCACTTATGCGTTCCGTCGGCTGACTTCTGGTCGATAATGATTTCAGGTGCGCGAATATCGGCATTTTCCGTCAGGAAAGCTCGCAGTGGTTTACTGAGATTCGTCATCTGGTCGACACTATCGACATTCATCTGATGCAGCCATTTAATGACTTGCGTCGCACGAAAGGGTTTTTCACCAATCGCGTGAAAATAGTCTTTCATACCTTCATGGCTGAAATTCAGGAGGTTAACTTTTGCGGTAGTGTCAGACACAGATGACTTTATCCCTTAAATGTATTAGCGAGTGCGAGGGCACAGACCTTCAGTGCCAAAGAAGTAAGCGATTTCGATAGCCGCATTTTCGAGGCTGTCAGAACCGTGTACCGCGTTTTCGTCGATAGAGTCCGCGAAATCTGCACGGATTGTGCCAGCATCTGCATTTTTAGGGTTAGTCGCGCCCATCAGTTCACGATTTTTTGCAACAGCGTTTTCGCCTTCCAGAACCTGAACCATAACAGGGCCAGAAGTCATGAACGCGACCAGATCACCAAAGAAAGGACGTTCTTTATGAACTGCGTAGAAACCTTCAGCTTGTTCTTTGCTCAAGTGTACCATTTTAGCCGCAACGATTTTCAGACCAGCGTTTTCAAAACGGCTGTAGATTTGACCGATTACGTTTTTAGCCACTGCGTCAGGTTTGATGATGGAAATGGTTTGCTCAATAGCCACGTCATGTTCTCCAAAATGTAAGTGTTAAGTCCAATCAGGGCGCAATTGTAATGGCTCGACTCCTCTCAGGCAAATTAATCGCGGAAAACGTTAAGCCCGTGCTATCCTCTGTTGCGGAAACACCAAAACTCCAACCACAAAAAATGTTATTAAAGGACTAATCTATGCTGGCCAAAGTAATTCAACGGGCAGTTATTGGTAGTGTGCTACTGCTAGGTGTCAATGGTTGCGGCTCGGTTACGAATGGTAACGGAGCAATTGATACTGCCTCCGGCTCTGCAATTTTGAGCAAAACTGCTTATTCAAAGAGTAATGCAGCCTCTTCTCTGGGAACGAACACTAACGAAGTTACCGAGAATGACTCTAGTATGCCATTTATTGATTTGTTTCGTGCGTCTATTCCTTTTGAGGAATCCCGTCCGTGGACAACCAAAGGCAACATCGTGTATGACAGCGATGGTTGGCCAATGAACCTAAATGGTGGTCAGGCAGGAAGCCGTTTCCTTTCCAATTTACCCCCTCAAACTATCCCCGCAGGCACATACACGGTGTTGTATGATGGGGAGGGTGAGATTCGGTATTTAAATGATGCGACATTAGTCGAGCACAAACCAGGGGTCGATACCATCAATATTGAACCAGGTGCGGATCAAGTTTTAAATGCCTCCTTGGTGATCATCGCCAGTAATCCTAGTAATCACTTGCGTAATATCCGCATATTGCCCGCAGGTGGGATTTGTGCAAATAACCCATTTCAGCGTGTCAACTCAGCCGCTGCTTGTGGTGGGAACTACCGTTCGTTTGTTGAACATTACAACAGCATTATTTTTAACCCCGATTACCTGAACTTCATGAAGGATTTCCGCGCGATTCGTTTCATGAACATGAGCGGGGTGACGCGTAGCCCTATTCGCACTTGGGATGATATGAATAAAATAACCAAGGCAACATGGGGTGGTAAAGAAGGTACGCGTGGCGCACCACTGGAAATCATGGTGGATTTGGCTAATCGTTTGAATGCTGACCCGTGGTTTACCATTCCACACGCGGCGGATGATGCTTTTGTTCAGCAGTATGCAACCTATGTCAAACAGCACTTGAACCCTAATCTCAAGCCACACATCGAATACAGTAACGAGACATGGAATACCATGTTCACGCAAGGCGGTTACATGATCGATATGGGAATGAAGTTAGGTCTGGATAGCAATGCCCAGCGTGCTGGTTTCCGCTACTATTCGCAGCGTTCGGTTGAGATTTTCAAGATTTGGGAAAATGTCTTTGGCGGTTCAAAACGTTTGGTGCGCGTTTTGTCGGGTTGGACGATTAACGACAAGTTGACTGAAACGGTGTTAAGCCATAATGATGCTTACAAACACGCTGATGCATTCGCGATTGGTCCTTATGTGTTTGGTGGTCATGCTGAAGTGCGCACGATAAAAAGCGTTGACGATGCATTAGGTTTGATTACCAATGATGCTTACCGTTATTCCAATGCCAAAGTGATGGAATACATTCGTATGCAAAAAGCCATTACAGATAAGTACGGTTTGCAGTTAATGGCTTATGAAGCAGGGCAAGGTTTGGTCGATTTCACAACCAAGACCGATGATGAATTTCCTAACCCGTTACTCTATGCTGCCAATCGTGACCCACGGATGCGTAGCATTTACCATACCTTCTTAAATGGTTGGAAAAATGAGGGTGGCACATTGTTAATGCACTATTCTGCTCCGCGTACCTACAATAAGCATGGTGCTTGGGGGGCAAAAGAGTACGTCACTCAACCTGCGGCGGAAGCACCTAAGTATCTAGGTTTACTGGATTTTATTAGCAGCACACCTTGCTGGTGGAAAGACTGCCGCCGTTAATGTGTTTTGAAGGAAAATAGATGTTTAGTTCAGAGCGTTCCACAACTGCTATTGCGATTTACCCTCTTGTTGCTGATGCGTGGGAGACATTCGCGCTTACGTTATCTGATGCTGAATGCCAGTGGGCAGCGTTGCACGATTTTTCAGCGAAAGCTGAGCAAATCTGTTTGTTACCCAATACGAGCGGTGGTGTGGGTAAGGTATTAGTGGGGTATAAAACCACGGAGCAGATGTGGGCAATTGCCGCTTTACCCCGCAAGTTACCACAGGGTGAATACTATGTGGTTAATGAGGAGTGGAACGCGCAAGAACTAACGCAGGCAGCGATTGGCTGGGGTTTAGGATGTTACCGCTTCAGCCAGTTTCGCAGCCTTGAACAAAAAGCATTGCCTAGCTTGTACATTGCTGATCAGCATGAACGGATTAACGCTTTTGTACAGGCTATCAGTTTGGTGCGTGATTTGGTTAATTTACCAGCGAATCACATGAT
>CAZTUZ010000250.1:0-3628 GCA_964617055.1 uncultured Thiothrix sp. | reverse complement strand
ATGGCATAACGCTTGTCAGGTGTTTGGAAAAAGTGTACTTGTCCAGATTCACTCTCTGTCCCTTGCTTTTGTTCGCCACCTACCATAATCGGTGCTAAGGCTTTAATCGTCAGTTCCAACTCCCCACTGATACCATCCCGAAACGGTAAGTCATGCGAAACCTTGTCACCCCATTCTGGAATAACTACCGTATCGGAAAGGGGAACGAAGTTGTAAGGCGCATTAATTCTTTCCATTACTGATTTTCTCCGAAGCCGATGAGGCAAGCAAAAACAGGATTCATACCTAAAGTGCTATCTTGTTCTTTCCAAAAACGTAGGTATTGCAAGGTAGTAGGGGACGCATTTCTTTTGCTAAAAGAGGTTATGTGTTCAATTTTGTCAGCAAGGTATTCTCCACCTTTGTTATAGTGATACGTTGTGATTATCCAACCACCATTGCCATTATAACGAATGTGAAGGGAGCAATTACTGCCATTGGTTACTTCTGCGTTCAGTAATGTGTCGTAGTTATCCGCAATAACTAAAGTTTCATTAATAAAGTATTGTTTGCCTGATTGATAGTCTAGCCAACCAGAGGTTGGCTTAAATTCATCTAGTTTTGCATAAACTTCACTTAATTGATGTAATGTTTCAGGCGTAACTGACAAATCATAAATGACCGTTTCCAAAGGTGGCAGCTCTGCATTAGTTGCTAATTGGCTTAGCTGTTGGTATATTTTAAGTGTTTCTTGCGCATTCATACTGTCACTTCCTTTATCCATTTACCATTATCAGACCATTGAATAGTGCCGTTGAAAAAGCCGTGACCTTTTGATACACCAGCACCTAATGCCAATCGTCCTTGGCATAAATCTTCTAAAGCCTGTTGTAAAGCTTTTTTAGCAGTTGGTGTGATCGCCGCATTTTTTTTGATTGTGAGATTTAACTCCACGCCTTTACCCCAAACCATTTCTTCAGAAAATAACATGTGATCACGCACGCTACCTGAGAAACGGTCAATTGAGTTATGCATGATCATTTGCAGGTCTCGTGCGGAAAATTTATGGTAAGCATCGTCAATTAGGATGCAACCAACTTTACCTTCCTGATTATTGTCCTTGCTGTCATTGGCAAACCCGAACAGTTGTTTGACTTCTTTACAATGCTTAGATTTGTCATAGTCCTGTTGATATTGTTCTGATTGCATATCTAAAATATCGTCTGCCCAGCGTGGTGTTTCACCCAAGCGGTTGGCATGGAAGGCAACCCTATGCGCTAAAGCTCCTTTAACCGAAGAACCTGGGATTAACAGTTGTTCGGTGGCGGGTTCTGCTCTCTGTTGCTTGTTCCAACTGATACGTTGTTCCAGCTTGGGAAGTAGATCAGCCGTTTTGCCATTGTTATCAGTTAAATTGGGCTTTTCACCTTGACCAATTCGCCAATAGCTATTGGGTTTTAAGCTAAGGGTTGCGGTCACAACTTTTGCCGTATCGCTCCACTTTGGTAACGTGCGTAGTTTAAAGCCTGTCCGGTCATTGAGGTCACGTTTGATGGCGTTGAATGCCTTACGCCCTGATTGTTGGGAAAGGTCAACCACCAATTCATGTGCTTCAATGACTTTCAACTTGCCCAAGCCAGCGCGGGTAGAGCCACCCAAACGGAACAACGGGTGTTGTAACAGTTCCAACACTCTCTCCCATTGCGCGTCATTAGCGACATCACTCCACATGGAGAACTCAACGGTAAAACGATAACCTGCTGGCAATACCGCACGATCAAACTTACCTGTATTAGCACTTACACCTTTGTGATTCAAGCGTACCCGATCACGATTTACTGGGGCATCCGCCAGACTTAAGGCGACTTTGAGAATCGTGTCTTGTTCTTGCGCGAAGCGTAAACCTTGAATCGCATTGCCATTACTGTCTTGAATACAACCCCATGACACATTCAAACGTGAAGGTTGGCTGTCTTCACTATTATCACGATTTTGGTATCCGAATAGTTCCTCTGCTCCTTTTTCACCATATTCATCCTGATACAAATGCCGCAAGACACCTGCCAGACTTGAACCCGGAATTGTTGGCAAACCGTTAGCATCCATCACCAAACTGGTATCGAAAACACCGTTAGATTTGCCTGTGGCAATAGATAATGGTGTAACTGTTTCCAGTGTGACACGCGCAATATGAAAAATCGTTGGTTGTGGTTTCATACTAGACCTCTTTGTTGATCTTTCAGTTCTGCCATAATTTCGCGTACCAAGTGCTGAAAAAATTTCACACTGTTTTGTGGCTGATGCTGACATTTGATATAATAGCCCTTTAACCAATCATAAAAACTGATTAAATCCGAATTATTGTCTTGCCAGAACTCATCCTTCCAACCTTCACCTTGAGCTTTAAATGAACCAATATAACTATTTATAAAAGACTCTAACGCTTGATGGCTTTTAGCCGCTGCTAGTACAGCACCCCATTGGCTGTGTGATGGCCCTATGTGAATATTATCATCTAAACCTTTTAATCTTCGAGCTTTTTCCATTAACGATTTATAGGAGTGGGCAATTACTTTTGCTTCTTTGGCAAAGTTTTGTTGACTTGTCTTTTGGTTTTTTTGATTATCCAGCCAAGTAATTAATGCTAGTGCTGGTTTGGATAATTCAGTTATCTGTTCGTTCTTGTTTATTTTATCAACTAATGGTTTTACGGAAGAGGAAAATTTTGGCTGTACACTTGCTAATAATGATGGATTTAGCCAAATTTGTCCTAAGCCTGCTTGCCGTTCCAAACCTAAACCAGCAGCAATATGTTGTAAGTGTTCAGTGGTTAATGGTGATGTCAGTTCATAAACCAACACGCTGCCTTTACTGATGACCTGTCGTTCCATTTCATAACTTTTTTTACAGACATTCCAAGTAGAATAACTACGAGTTCGTAAAAAGCTTTTTTCAGCAATTAGCTTGCCTTTGGGTAAACCTAAATCTTCTGCATTAGGGGCTAAATTGGGTTGCCCGTATTGGTCAATGGCCATTAAATCAGATAATAACCATAATGTGATTTCTAGCCCTTGATTTTCTTGTGAAACGCTATTTTCACTATCAATGATGTCAATTTTTACCCTGCCATATTCAGCACTGCGTGATCGCCCTAAAAAAATAGATTTCTCAAAGACGGATTTTAATTTGTGTAGTTCGGTTTCGGTAAAATCATTGTCACAATGAATTTGTGCGTAGAAATATTGTCCAGCTTGCAAAGCATCATAACCGAATAAAGCTGCATCTTTGGCTCTACCCGTTTCAGAATTAATGGCTGTTTTCATGCGGAAAGATTTCTCTGGATGAACTATTGATCCATTCAGGCTGATATATCCAGAGCGTAATTGTTGTGGTTGTCTGGTCTTTTCACCGGGCAATTTATTACCTTCGCATTTGTCTAAGCGATAAATTTTAGTTGGATCTGCTTTGTTATCTTGAATGGCCTTCTCGCCCTTAGCTTGATGCCAGCAGGCGGGCATTGGGAATGTTTGATGCCCTTCTTTTGTCAAAGGATAAGCATTACCAAAGCGCATTTTTCCACTGTGAAACCAATCGAAAGCACGTTGATTGCCAAGTTCTTGGTACAAACGAGCTGCTACTGCCCCTAACA
>CAZTUZ010000249.1:0-3628 GCA_964617055.1 uncultured Thiothrix sp. | reverse complement strand
ATTGGGTACAGGTGTGCCATTCCGTGCGGATCAAAACCTTGACCTCTATCTTAAAAGCCTAAAAGCGTTAGTGCCTGACACAGCGGGCGTGCGCCGCATGGGTTCAGCCGCATTAGACTTAGCCTATGTTGCCAGCGGGCGTTTTGATGGTTTCTGGGAACTTGGCCTTAAAGAATGGGACATGGCAGCAGGCATCTTATTGATTCAAGAAGCAGGCGGACTAATCGGTGACTGGGATGGTAATAATACTCACCTACAAAGTGGCAATATTGTCGCAGGTAACCCTAAAGTTTTCAAAGACATGCTGAAACGCCTAAATCCATTATTGGGTCAGTGAAAACTTAAGCATCACTGATTGCCAATATGCACTAGAATCAGGGGAATGAACATTCGTCCATTTCCTCTGATTTGTCGTGCAGCCATGATTTTTTGTCTCGGCCATACCCTCAGCGCATGTGATCACCAAGACACACCGCCCCCAGTTGCCCCCGCGAATACCACGGCTATGGCGATTGAACCCGTGATTATTCCCAACGATAGTGACACTGCCGAACACCCCAATATCCAACTGCCCATTCCATCCCCGCAACCCACCAACCCTATTTCACAAGAGACACGCCTCAAAGTACCCAGCTTTACACAGCAGGCCATACCGGACGATGGACTCTATTTACGCTTTTTAGCAACAGGCGAAACTTTTTATACAGAAATAAAATTAGAACACGGAATTTTAAATTACACTTATTTTGAAGATACACAGAATCGCTGCGCAAAATGGCTTAAAAACACTCCCTGCTGGCATATTGATGATTTAAAAACTATCAGTGCTGCATTAACGGTGGAAGAGTTGAATAATTTATATACTGTAACCAAAGAAAGTGGCATTTTAAAAATCAAGGCTGATACCACAGGCGGGGCACAAAAAGGGCAACGTTATTACGCCCAACGATTAGAAGTACGTTTAAACGATAAGGTAAAACAACTAACGTACCAAAGCTTTCCACAGGCGACACCAAAACCTGAAGCTTTTGCCCAAATCGAAACCGCTTTATTAGCCTACGCGCGTGATTTGCCACATTAATCACGAATTGATAAGAGAATACACTTCACCTGTGGCGATCATCACTGTGCCCAAGGAATCCCCTGACTTTAATCAGGGGACGCAGCAAGGTAATACCAACGCCCTGCTTCACGCACAAACTGGCTGATTTCATGCAGAACTTCTTCGCCCGAAACAGGTGTTCGATAACGAGCGATAAACTCCACCATGCCTTGGGTATCGGCTTCCAAACCTCGCTCGGTACGGACAATTTCCAATCCCAACCACGTTGTCGTAGGAAACTGCATAAGGCTTTTTTTGGATGGACGGGTGCTGGAATGCCAACTGCGGTGCAAATACGCACCATTGCCCAACACATACGCACTGTAACGCGAGCGCATTAATGCCTGTGCTGTTGGAGCAGCTTTACCATCATGGTAAACACGGCAACACTGGTTGTACGTTAAACCTGAACCGCAGGGGCAATCCATAACCACATCCTTCTAGTACAGTAGCGAAAATAGTTTGTTGCGGTATTTTTTCACCAAGGGGTTAGCATTACCAATCAGCTCAAAGGTATTGAATAAACCCTTTTTGCCTGCGCCATCTTGGAAACTGCTATTTTTCTTGTGTACGGTGAAATACAATTCCAACCCGCCTTCAATGTCATCTAGCGCAATGCGTAATTTCGCCAATTCCAACATGGCATCCAAATCATCAGGATTGGCGGCTAAACGCGCTTCTAACGCACTGGTATCGACATCACCTGTTTGTTGCTTTAACTTGGCTAATTTAGCTTCAGCCAGCAATTGACGTAGCACATTTTCATCCACACGATCCGCTGGCACGGTCTGCAAAAGCTGTTCGGCTTCTTCCACGCGCCCCGCTTGAATCCACATGCCTGCTAATTCAATCACCGCCTCGAAGAAATCTGGATCGTGCTGTACGACTTGTTCCATGAGGTTAATCGCACCGTCCAGATCACCGCTTTCATACATAGCTAACGCTTGTTGGCGATAAGGCTCAGTCGGACGCGCCCGATGACGATTAATCATGGCGCGAATTTCAGACTCCGGCTGCACACCCGTGAATTCATCAACAATTCGACCCTGTTTGAAAACCTTCACCGTGGGTAAATTGCGCACGCCCAACTGTGCCGCGATTTGTTGGTATTGATCCGTATTCACTTTGACAAGAATGAATCCCCCTCGATATTCATCCGCCAGCTTCGCCAAAATTGGCATGAGCGTTTTGCAAGGTTGACACCAGTCCGCCCAGAAATCGACCAAGACGGGCACTTGATAGGAGTTCTCCAGTACCAGTTGTGTAAAGGTCTGCGGTGTAGCATCAAAAATATACGGGGAATCAGCCATTGCCTCGCTCCTGTGTTGGTAAATTTATATGGCCGTCAACAATAAGGCTGTTGGGAAAAAATGCAAGGGGTAAAAGCACAACTGCTCAATATCTCTTGTGACAAATGCTCAACCCACCGTAAGGTGAAAAACCTTACGGCGAGTGACACTTCGCCCTCAAAGCCCTATTTTACGGCTTGGCATCGTCTTCTGGCAGTTTTCCGGTTTGGACATCATTTTGGATTTGTTGCAGTTGTTTAAACATCTCCAATGTTTCTGGCGGTACGTCATCGCTTTCTTCCAACAATTGCATGACCTCTGGTGTCATCCCTTCTTGTTGAATTTTCTGCATGATGTCCTCAGGAATCCCCATGTCGTTACCTGCCTCTGGCGTGAGTGCGGGTGCAGCACCCACACCTGTAGCTGGCAGAAACTGGCTTAACACCTCATCCAGTGGAAGTTGTTTACCATTCAACGTCAGGTTTCCATCACCCAGGAGTAATTCTCCCTTGAACTTCTCACCATCCTTGACGAGTAACCCCTGCTGTATTGCAGGTTCTACCATCATTTCCGTGCCTTCAGGTAGGATGCCTTTGTCCAAATTCAATAACACCTTGCCTTTGACCATTTTCGCCCAATCAACGGCACTGTAACTGGCCAGTTGCATCATATCTGGCGCACCTTTACCAACATATAGCAAGTCCATATCTGCATTAGCTTTACCCTTAGGGCTGTCGGCATCAATTTTAACATGCAACTGGCTTTTATCCGTTTTGAGCACTTTACTGAAAGCCGTACTCAACATCTTTTCGCCTGTACTGGACACCTTATCCATGAGTTCTTGTTGTTTTTTCTGACCTTCTGGTGTTTCCATTGCATCCGCATTCCACGACATTTGATCCATCGCGTTTTGCATCTCTGCCTGCAATGCACTGATCTCTTTTAAACCATCCGCACTCATGCCTTTCAAATCAACTGTGTATTGCACTTTGCTAATGGCATCCTTCACACCTTTGATGTTATCCAACTGCATGACAACATTGGCTTCTAACTCGTTATCTTTAATGTCGCTAGCTGTTTTAACGCTAAGGTCAAAGAGAAATGGTTCGGTTGTACCTTCAGCCAAAATGGATACTTGGGGAACTTTGAGGTCAAACGTACCCAACGCTTGCCCTGCCACCATACCTTTGACATCCCCAGAGGCATCAGCAGATGGCATAGTGAATTGAGAATTACC
>CAZTUZ010000248.1:0-3630 GCA_964617055.1 uncultured Thiothrix sp. | reverse complement strand
TGTGGCAGAGCATTACCAGCAATACCAGCCCACTAAGTGTGCTGCCTATGTGGTACATGGCGGTAGAACAAGGACGCATGGCAAGCCGTACTGATCAATTCGCCAACTTGCAGTATTTATTGGATGATGGTTTGTCACGGCAGTTGGATCAATCTCCCCCTGCCGTTGAGATAACGGATGAATGGTTGCCTACTTTACGCGGTGAATTGTTCCCCGACGAAGCGGAACTGATTGCCGCAGCATTGGGTTATCACACGCGTTTAACCCAAGATGAAGTGCGTCCGGCGGTAGAAGTGCGCGTCGTACACGGTAATTTAACGCATACGGCTTACCCGATTGTGGTTGGGCATTACGATGGTGATGCGATTCTCAGTGCCGAAGCTGTATTAGACAAAGCCTTAAATGGGCGTTTAAGCGAATTATTGCGTGTTGGTTTGTACCCAGGGGCATTAGGTACATCGCATGTTTTCTTGAATGCAGGAAAACGTCCAGCAGGAGCGATTGTGATGGGGCTGGGGGAAATCGGCAAACTCACAACAGGGCAATTAACCGCCAGTTTTGCGCGGGCATTATTGGATTACACATTGGTATTTCGGGAAAGTTTAGAGCGGCATCATCCTGCGGAGGAAAATCTCAGTGATGATAATGACTGCATTCCTGTTCACATTGCGACCTTGCTGATTGGTACGGTAGGTGGTGGCAGTATGCCGTTAGCGGATGCGATTACTGCGATTTTCCGTGCAATCATGCAGGCGAATTTGGTGCTGAATAAAAGTGAACATACACCGCATTTACGTTTACAGGTGGTGGAGTTTGTGGAGTTGTACGAAGACCGTGCAGTAGAAGCGGCGCGTTTGATTCAGGACTTTGTAGCCTTGCCGGAGTTTCGCCAAGATTTCACCTTAAAAACGCTATTGCAAATCGCATCGGGGGCGCGACAACGGGTAACGTACAGTGACCCAGCAGGTTGGTGGCGACGTATTCAGGTGGAAGCCAATCAAAATGGTTTGAAATACACCACACTTACTGACAAAGCGCGTGCGGAATTATCACTGCAAGCCACACAGCGGAAGTTGGTTGATCAGTTTATTTCCAAAGCGGAGGCATCCAGTCAACAAGATGCAGAAGTAGGAAAAATTCTATTTGAACTGTTATTACCCACAGAAATGAAAGAACAAGCCCCGAATACTGATAATGTGGTGTTCGTGTTGGATAGCACTGCTGCTGTGTATCCGTGGGAATTGTTGTTTAATCGCTTGGATACGGATTCCAAACCGTTAGCTGTGCGTGTTGGTATGTTGCGGCAATTGCAGGTCGGGCAATACCGCCAGCGGGTGTTGAATCCCTTGGAACGAGCGGCGTTAGTGATTGGTGATCCACCGACTTCAGGGGTATTTCCACGTCTGGCAGCGGCACGAGTGGAAGCGGAAACTGTCGCTACACTCTTGGAAACCAACGGTTTTAGCCGTGTCGTGCGAGAAATCGATACTGACGCGCAATCCATTTTACGCGCTTTGCACACGCAAGATTATCGCGTGCTACATTTGGCGGGGCACGGTGTGTTTCAATACCAACCGGATGAAAACAGTGATTTGCGCGTGACGGGGATGGTATTGGGGGATGGTATTTTTCTCACTCCGGTTGAAATAGGGCAAATGCGCCGCGTGCCAGAACTGGCTTTCATTAACTGCTGTCACTTGGCTTCGTTGGATGTGACCGACGAAACGGCTACTGTTTTTGCCGATAATTTGCAAGATCGCAGCCGTTTAGCGGCGAGTTTAGCGCAAGAATTGATTCGTATGGGGGTGCGGGCGGTGATTGCCGCTGGCTGGGCAATTAATGACGCTGCGGCAAAAGTCTTTGCTGAAACGTGTTATAGCGCATTATTGAAAGGTTATACCTTTGGTGTTGCTGTGCTTTTGGCGCGGCGCGAAACGTGGGAACAGTATCCCGCCAGCAATACTTGGGGGGCGTATCAATGTTATGGTGACCCCGATTATAAGCTATTGAGCCGCCAACCAGAGCAGCGCAATACGACCGCCAGCGATACTTGGCGGTTTGTGGCTGAAGTCGAGGTTGTTGCTGAGTTGCAAAACTTCATTAGTATGGCAGACAGCGCGAAAGTGGAAGATGAAGCAAATTTGGTGGAGCGTTTGCAGCAATTACACCGTGCTATTCCGGCGGAATGGTTAAATCATGCCCACATTTTGTATGCATTAGGGCGAGCGTATGGCAAATTGAATCAATTAGCACTGGCTATTGAGGCGTATGACGATGCGTTAGATGCTCCTCAAGCGGATTATCCCGTGACTTTATTGGAAGAAAAAGTCAGCTTACAAACAGCATGGGCAGTCGCGTGGGCGCAGGGTAAAGCCAGTGCGCCACCATTGCGTGTGGCGGCTTCGCCCGCAGAACTCATGCGTAAAAGCCAACAAATTCTCACCTTATTGGACGGTTTGGGGAATAGCTTGGAGCGTTTTAGCGAAGAGGGTAAATATTGGAAACGTCAGGCATTATTGGTGACAGGCGAAGAGCGTAGTCATGCTTTAAAACAAATGGACATGGCTTACCAAAAAGCCCATGAGTTTGCGATAAAAGCGACAGGCGCACTGGTGGGGTATCCATTGGTAGCATGGTTGACGAGTAAAATGGTGCGGTATTTGCGTAGTGAGGCACGCCAATTAGAACGTCCCCTATTAAAGTATTGGTTGATTCAAGCAAAACAATGTGTTGATCAGGCCGACCGCCAAATGAATAACTTTAGTTCAGGTATTACTTGCGCTGAGTACCATTTATTACTCTATTTGTATCATGCATTGGGAGCGCGTCTGGATGAAGGCTATTCCTTACAGAAGGTTATCAGCACCTATCAAGCAGCAATAGCTCGTGGTGCAGCACCGCGTCAATTAGGTTTTATTCGTGAGCACTTAATGTTTTTGCGCGAAATGCTAGGGGAGTATCAAAACGAAAAGATTACGTTGCAACCCATGGTTTTGGCATTATCGGCAATAGAAGCGGAATTAAAGTTGCCTAACTAAAGTTAGGTGCATCAGCTTGGCGGCCCCAACAGGAATCGAACCTGTATCAACCCCTTAGGAGGGGGCTATTTTATCCGTTAAACCATGGGGCCGTGCTGAAAAACAAATCGTATTCTAGCCCAAAAAAAATCATTTGGCAGGTATTTTATGGGCTTTTATTGATGAGTGATGGGGTACAAGCACAACGCATGGCTTGTGATGGTAGTTCAATGCGTTGTTCGCGGAACACACGATCAATAGCTAGGTTGAGGTCGCTGATAACCCCTGTGCGGCTTTCAATTTCACGAACAAAGCAGCGCAATTCAAAATTTAAAGCCGTGTCACTGAAACTCTTGAAAAAGACCAATATTTTCATTTCAGGGTGGTCTTTTAAAATAGCTGGGTGATTTTGCGCAACTTCACGCAGGCATTGCATGACTGTTTCAGTATTCGTACCATGTGCAACATTAATAGGGATAATGATACGTCCAAAATTATCGTTTAACATCATGTTGGTAACTTGCCCAGAAATGATTTCGGAGTTAGGTACAATAATGTCAGAGCGGTCAAAGGTTTGAATTGTAGTAGAGCGAATACTAATATCGCGTACATA
>CAZTUZ010000247.1:0-3676 GCA_964617055.1 uncultured Thiothrix sp. | reverse complement strand
ACACCAGCATAACAAACGTAACTGACCAGATCATTAGCAAGGTATTGTTGTGCTCTATGGTTTTGCGCCGCATCAACTGGCTGACTGTGTGGGTTACAAGCGGTGATAAATGCTGCTGTAGTTACTTGATGTTCAACAAACAAGCGGGTTAGTTCAGGGGAGTATTGACCAACACGCAAGGTGAAAGCACCACACGGGTGCATCACCTGATAGTGGGTCGATTTATAAGCTGCTATCAAATCAGTAGCAATCATTAAGTCACATTGGCTTCTGCCTTTGTTTTTTTGGCTGCCTTCTTTGCCTTTTTGGCAGCTTTTTTCGCTTGCTTTTTAGCTTTCTTTTCTGCCTTACGAGCAGTTTTTTTCGCTTCTTTTTCCAATTTTTTGGCTTTTTTCTCAGCCTTCTTCACTGCTTTTTTCGCCTGCTTTTCTACCTTTTTTTGCTTTTTTGCAGACAGAGTTTCGGCTTCCGCTTCTTCCAATACTTGAGGTGTGACATCATCAACCTTACCTTCTGATGCGCTTGAAGCCTCTACTATTTCAGATTCTGTCTCCACTTCATCAGACACCTCGTCTATCGTAACTGCTGGAATAGATTCAACTACGGCCTCTTCACCCACCAGCAATGCTTGTGCACTAGCGATAATCAACGGGGCTGTTTGCTCCCCAATTCCTTGAATCGCAACCAAATCATCCAGAGAGACTGCCGCCAGTTGTTCAACAGTGGTGATACCATGTTCCGCTAAACGATGCGCCATTGCTGTACCGACGTACTTTACAGATGATAAGTCTTGTTCCATGCTTAGTTCTCCTATTGGTTTTTGTTGGCATTAATTTCCATTTCATAAAAGCTTAACATTAACCACGCCTCAATATTGTGACAAAAGTGTTCAAATTTAAGTCAGCATCAGTGGAGCATTACTTATTATGTCGAAATCACGTCGTAGTTTTGCCATTATTGGCTTGGGTACATTTGGCAGCACCGTTGCTGCGGAACTGGTACGCTTTGGCAACCACGTTCTAGGCATCGATATGGATGAAAAACGGGTCAGTTTATTGGCCAGTACCCTTTCCGAAGTGGTGATCGCCGATGGCACGG
Source organism: uncultured Thiothrix sp. (assembly GCA_964617055.1). Classification (GTDB taxonomy): domain Bacteria; phylum Pseudomonadota; class Gammaproteobacteria; order Thiotrichales; family Thiotrichaceae; genus Thiothrix. Next base: position 2,578 of record CAZTUZ010000247.1, on the reverse strand, counting down.
ATGAAATCGCCATGCGCGAAGCGGGTATCGGACACTACGATGTGGTACTCGTCGCAATGGGTGAAGATTTAGAAGCCAGCATTTTATGTACCATGAATGCTCGCGCCTTAGGAGCAAAAACCATTTGGGTTAAATCATTAAGCCGCACGCATCACCGCATTTTGAGCAAACTCGGTGCTGATCGTATTGTTCACCCAGAACAAGAAATGGGACAACAAATTGCCCAAACCTTACATAACCCATTAGTCTTTGATTACGCTGCCGTTGGCAATAGCCAATACATGGCTAGCATTATTGTTCCAACCCATTTAAAAGGGCAATCACTAAAATCATTAAATCTACAAGAAAAATTTGAACTACGCTGTTTAGGCCTAATGCGCGGTACATCATATACTGAATGCACTGCCGAAGTAATATTACAAACTGATGATAAACTACTGCTATTGGGCAAGCGCACCGCGTTACGCCAATTCAGCGACTCGCTTTAAACAAGGAGCACCCTATGCTGTTGCCTCGTTTACACTCGCAAGTATTACGACGTAAGTTTAAACGTAATATTCATCTACCACCACCTGCTTTATTAGCATTATCATATGCCTTATTTATTGTTCTGGGTATGTTTTTATTAAAACTACCCATTGCCACACACACAGGCATTAGTTGGGGTGATGCATTGTTCACAGCCGTATCTGCTGTTACTGTCACAGGTTTAGCGGTTGTTGATACAGGCAGTTACTTTACAATAACAGGTCAGGTATTTATTCTATTACTCATTCAGTTAGGCGGTTTGGGTATTATGGTTTTTGCGGTATTACTATTGTCCGCTATTGGCTTACCTATTGGTGTTTCGCATCATGTTTTTTTGCGTGAAGATTTGAATCAAACATCCATTACTGAATTAGTGCGCCTATTAAAAGTTATTTTAAGAGTTGTATTGATTTGCGAACTTGGTGGCATGGCTTTATTAGCAATTGTTACCGTGCCTGAATTTGGCTGGGTTCATGGTTTATGGCAGGCCTTATTTCACAGTATTTCTGCATTTAATAATGCCGGATTTGGGTTATTCCCCGATAGTGCTATGCGTTGGGTTGATAGCCCGATTGTTAATTTCACTATTCCTATGCTGGTTATTATTGGAGGCTTGGGGTATAGTGTTATTGCTGATATTTTCCAGATCCGTCGATGGCAATACTTTTCACTACACAGTAAATTAATGCTAATCGGCACAGCTATTTTACTGGTTTTTTCCACTGTATTGTTTGCTGCATTAGAATGGGATAATACTAAAACCCTTGCATCTTTAAGTAGCAGCTTTGATCGCTGGCAAGCCAGTTGGTTTCAAGCCGTTATTGCAAGAACCGCCGGATTTAATAGTATTGATCTTGCCGGAATGCATGATAGTACCGTACTAATGTTTATCTCACTCATGCTGATTGGCGGTGGTAGTACCTCAACGGCAGGTGGCATAAAAGTCACTACGTTCATCGTACTATTACTGGCAACAACGGCTTTTTTTAAACGCCAGCAACGATTACATGCCTTCGGACGTAGCATTGGTTTGGAACAAATTTTAAAAGTCATGGCCATCACCATGCTAACGTTATTAACGCTAATGACAGGGATGTTTTTCTTAACATTATCCAATGATGGAAAATTCTTGGATCTATTATTTGAAGCCACATCTGCCTTATGTACAGTAGGTGTTACACGCGGTTTAACAGGCGGCATGGATGATGTCGGGCGCACAGTGTTAATGGTCTTAATGTTTATTGGGCGAGTTGGTCCTTTAACATTAGGCTTCTTCCTCGCTCGACAAGTTCTACCGCGTATTCGTTATCCGGCAGGACAAATCTACTTAGGTTGAAGTATTAACTACCATGCAACAACTTGCTTTAAATCAAGTAAGCTGTTGCTTATTCAATAGTAATACATGAAATTCTACATCTTTTTTATATCTTCTGTGGCAGAATCCGCCACATTATCCCGTTAACACTGTAGTGTCACTGAGTAGAAAATCTGTTTTCTGGGGTAAAGCAACCAAGGTTTTCTGCTATATTAGCGTTATCTACTCGAGCCTAATTCGCAATAACCCCATTGTCTATTGATATTTAGCATTTTCCATGATGTTATCAAGGAAGGAATCTATTTATGAGCACCTCCCATATTCCCAAACAAAGCGTTGGCACATTAATGTTTGCCGCGCTTGGTGTTGTTTTTGGCGACATTGGCACAAGCCCGCTCTATGCTTTCAAGGAAGCCTTTCTTCACGGAATGCAACCCACCCACACAAACGTTTTAGCCGCATTATCTGCCTTATTCTGGGCCGTCACTTTAATTATCTCTATCAAATATGTTTGGATCGTTTTACGCTTTGACAATAAAGGAGAAGGTGGTGAGCTGGCATTATTAGCCTTAGCTCGCCGCCATACACGACGTACTTTACCTAGATGGTCTAATATAGTTGCATTGCTTGGCGTATTTGCCGCAGCATTATTTTATGGCGACGCTATTATCACACCTGCCATTTCTGTACTTTCATCAGTAGAAGGTATCAGTATTGCATTACCACAATTTGAAC
>CAZTUZ010000246.1:0-3712 GCA_964617055.1 uncultured Thiothrix sp. | reverse complement strand
CGATTGCATGGCTTCCCCTGAAAAAACGGCTTAAAACGCATTCTGATAAGGCTTGTTTTTATAATAAAATCAATAATTTATGTGATTTTCCCTTATCAGGGCTTCGGGGTGCGTTTTTGCAGGGTTTCGGCGGCTAATTGCCGTTGGTGTGCGGTCACTTCGCCTTCTGCTTCGCCGTCCAAGTGGTAACGGTGTTGTTCAACCAACAGGTTTTGTAGGTAACGCCCGTGGTTGGTGTGTTGGTACAGCACTTTTTGCACAACCTTTTTGGATGCGCCGGAAAAACTTTCTTCACCCACCAGTCGGAAAATGGCTTTTTCGATGCCCAGTGAAAGCGGCTTGTAATGCAGCCAGACTAGAAAACCATTCAGACGGTCATTCAGCTCTTTGGCTTTGAGATCAGACGGCTTAACCACGGGTTTCTTGGGCTTGCGTGGTGGTTTCTTCTTTTGCTTGGGTTTGGGTTGTGGCTTGGACGTGGGAACGGCGGGTTTGCTGGTGCGCTGTACGCCGCTTAACTCTTCGCGCCGGATGATGCGCTTACCCGTGCGTTGAACCACTGGCGTATCGGTGTTGCCCGTGGCAGTGCTTGCCGTGGTCGGTTTGCGGATGATGGTTAAGGTTTTGCGTGGCTTATCGGTCATGTTGTCCTGTTACCCGTTGGTTGATTCGGGGTTTCCCGTTGTACGGTGTTGTATGTCCAGAAGGATAACACAAGGTGTAGCACCCAAGCACAAAAGACAAAAAGTCTTTATAAATCATTTATGTACCACCTGTTCCACCTTTGAATTTACAATGTGGAACATTTTCTTATTTATAACTGATTGAAAAATATAAATAAAAAGAGGTTGTTCCACCTGTTCCACCTGTTCCGCCAAAAAACGAATATATCCAAATCGTGTTTTAGGTTGCAAGGCAAGCGAGTTCTACCGCTGGTCTAAAAGCAGGGGTAAATTTACAAATGTTTGTATTATTGTTTGTATCTGTTGGCAGTATATGATGAAAAGTAATTATATTTCAGTTAGTTATGCGCTTTGTTTTGTTGCCTCTCTCTCCGCCATTAAGATGTTTCATGCTGTGTCATGATGTCCCAAAAGCCCTTGTAGAACGCGATTCTCAAGGGCTTTTGTGTTTCAGGATGTCCTATCTTGCGTCACTGAAGCGCAGCAAAATGTTTGTATTATTGTTTGTATCTCACAAACAACCCTTAAGGGATACAAACAATGCGCCGCAAACTAATGGATTCACTGGTAAAAAACGCCAAACCTAAACCCGATGGTAAGCCACAAAATTATGCTGATGGTGGTGGGATGTATTTGCACGTCAAACCGATAGGTAAGTATTGGCGATACAACTACCGCATTAACGGCAAAATGAAAACGCTGGCTATGGGTGTGTACCCTGCTGTTTCGCTGAAGCAAGCACGCTTGCACCACGACGCTGCACGCGAATTGTTAGCCACTGGCATTGACCCTTCCACTTACAAACGTGCGAATAACCGTCTGGCTTCATTAAGCAATGGTTTTGAGGCGGTAGCGCGTGAATGGTTTGCTAAACATCTGGTTGATAAATCCCCTACCCACCAAGTTCGCACCACCAGTTATTTAGAACGGGATGTTTTCCCCTTTATTGGTCAAACGCCCATTGGTGATTTAAAGCCACGCGACATTATTCCGGTGATAGAGCGTATCCAGCAGCGCGTCTTACACGATTCCCATTTACGGGTGTTGGGGACAATTGGGCAGATTTGCCGCTACGCCGTCGCCATTGGGAAAGCAGAACAAGACCCTACTGCCAGTTTAAAAGGTTTGTTCAAATGTGGTGCGGAAAAACAGAATATGCCTGCCATTACTGACCCTAAAGAGGTTGGTAGATTGTTACGGGTGATCGACAACTACCACGGTAATGTGTTTACGACTTGCGCCTTAAAGTTATCCGCTTTGGTGATGTTAAGACCGGGGGAACTGATCGAAGCCGAATGGTCAGAAATCGACTTGGATAAGCAGGTGTGGGAAATCGAAGTACGCCGCATGAAAGCTCCCATGCACATCAAGAATGCCAACAACCCCAAGAATAAGCACATTATCCCCTTGTCGCGTCAGGCTGTTGAACTATTCCAAGTGCTGAAACCCTTGTCTGGTGATAAGCAATACGTTTTCCAAAGTCGTACCGCAAAGTTTGACACGCCGATGAATCGTTCCACGGTGAATATGGCGTTAACACGACTCGGTTTTAAAGGGCAAATGACTGCCCACGGCTTTCGGGGTATGGCAAGCAGCCTGCTGAACGCCATGTATGTGAACGGTGTTAAAAAATGGGATGCCAACTTGGTAGAACAGCAACTTTCCCACAAAGAGAAAAATGCCATCAAAGCCGCCTATGACCGTGCCGACTGCACGGTGTACCAAGATGTACGTCGCGCTATGTTGCAAGATTGGGCGGATTACTTGGATACCTTAAGAAAATCGTAATTTTTACTGAAAAATCACTTTTTAACCTGCTTTGCCGTTCCACTGGTTTTCCCAGTGCTTACATGAATTTCTATATTGTTTTTTTCATGGGAACAGGTGGACATGTGGTACAGCAATGATTTTAAACAAGTTTTTCCGTTCCACTATTTGTTGATATGTGGAACGGAATATTATCAATGAGTTAGCTATGTTTTTCTGTATGATTTTCGCTGTTTCTGTTCCACCTTGTTGGAATACAGGCATAAAAAAACCGGAACTTGTCCGGTTTTTAGTCATGTTTGAGCTTATTTTTAATTAATTTATATATTACTTTGTTGTTATTATGTAACAACGTATAGAGCCAAGTTCGGCAAGTCGCATTTTTATTGCATTTTTACCTTCCTTGTCAGGCTTATTCAGTAAGCCAAATTTTTTCAGCACTTGAGCAATCTGATTAGAGCTAAAACCTTCTGCCAATCGTTCCAGTTGACGTGCGGGGATAATGTATTCCGTATCGCCTTGTTTATTGCGAATGAAGCCCACCCGATCAATGACGGGCAAGGGGGATACTAAATTCAGGTCTTGGAAACGGGCAGGGTTGCGTTCTAAAAAGCTCATGACCGCATCCATGATTTGCTTATCTTCACGATTACCCTTGCCAAATTGCGCTAACCAGTCATTAAAACAGTGTTGTGCGGCTTGGGTTGCCTGCCCTTGTTGCCAGCCCGTGATACCGTATTGCGTGGCTAATTCACCCGCAACAGCGACTAAACCGAAACGCCGTGCCACACGGTTGGCTTGCCCACTGACATTCGGTGGCAGTACGCTTTTACAGAATTGGGCAATGCTTTCCTGTAGTGTTTGATGCCATTGCGAGTAATGTTTAGTTAGCATGTCCAGCCACTGAATCCCCGCTGTGCCATAATGCTGGTTGGTGGCATAGCGCAAATGGTCGGCTAATGCTGCCGATGACGGGAAGTGGTGCAAACTCTCAAAAATCCCCCAATCTTTGCCAGCATCGGCGTTAATGTCGGCGATTCGCACTTCCTGCCCTGCTTTGACGCGCCGTTTACCGTTATCTTCGTTCACTAAGGTTTGTAAGGTCACTTCACCACTGGATAAAAACAAGGTTTTCCACGTTTTGGTGGGACGGGTACTACCGTTTTTATTGGAACGGGTTTTACCTTGCCCATTACCCAGCATGTAAGCCGTTTCACTGGCATCCTTGCTATTCATTTCGCTGATTTCGTCCAAGATCAGCA
>CAZTUZ010000245.1:0-3715 GCA_964617055.1 uncultured Thiothrix sp. | reverse complement strand
GCGTACTATGCTTAAAGCTTTATGACGTAGGTATTCGTGTATGCAACAGACTTTTCGCTACGGTATTGAACATGAAGTGGCGTTTTGCCGTGCGGACGGCACATTTGCTGACTTCACCAACACGCGCTTTGAAGATTTCCAGCAGATCGTCGACTTACTGCCAGAATACCCCCATGACCAGCAGCATTTGCGCTTTGGTGATGCGGGGATTCGGCGCAAACGCTGGTACATCGAAGGTTACGAACGTTTTAGTGAAACCGGAGCATTACTCACCTGCGTTCCCAAAGGCATTGAAATTCGCACCACGATTCACGACAGCATTAGTGGTGTGATCGCAGAATTGCAGAACAGCTACCAATTATTAATCGAAACTGCCGCACGTTTTGGCTATACCCCGATTGCCGTTAGCCACAACCCCAACCACACCCGTTTTGCACCTGACCCGCCGTTAAATGCGTTTGAATTGGCACAACAGCAAGACGAACTACCCGAAGAACGCGATACCGCTGACATTCCGATGGTAACGTATGGTCCTGATATTAGCTTGTCACAAGTCGGCATGAGCAGTGCGCAACTGCTGGATGTGGCACAAAAACTCACCTACTACAGCCCGTTTCTCGTGCCGTTTAGTTTTAGCGCATTACCGTCGTTACGCACTTATCAACGCACGGGCGCACGTCCGGCAGTTTTAGCCTTTATTGACGATCCGGCTTATTGGTTGGATAGCAATCCCACCCTGACCAAACCGCCGCGTCATCCGGCAGAAAAAGGGCGCATTGAATTTAAAGCGTTTGATACTTGTGCGAATTTGAATCACTATGCTGCTTTGTGCGCTTTGTTGAAAGGCTTGATTTTGGATACCACATTGCACGGTCGAGCCATCACACCTGACACGACACTGCACCGTCTGGCAGCCATGCAAGGTTGGCAAAGCCCTATTATCGTGGAATCAGCGCACTTATGCTTGAACGCAGTACATCAAGCGTTGGCTGGTGACTCTGATCAAACCTTTCTCCAAACCTTGTTCGCCCAATTACCACAAAAGCTCCCAGATTAATCCCCTCCTGAAACACACAGGAAAATGTGTTACGAGGGTTTTTTGGTATAATGCCCGCCGAGAATCATTGGGTTCGACATCACTCATTAACATCTTATTGAAAAAGGAAGAAATCATGACTGTATTGGTTGGCAAAAAAGCTCCTGACTTCACTGCTGCTGCTGTTTTGGGTTCAGGCGAAATCGTTGGCGATTACAGCTTCTTGGCTGCTACGGAAGGTAAATACCGCGTTATTTTCTTCTACCCACTGGACTTCACTTTCGTTTGCCCTAGCGAACTGATCTCAATGGATCACCGCATCGAAGAATTTGCTAAACGTAACGTTGAAGTGGTTGGTGTTTCCATTGACTCCCAATTCACCCACAACGCATGGCGCAATACCCCCATCAACCAAGGTGGTATCGGCCCTGTGAAATACACCTTGGTTGCAGACGTAAAACACAGCATCTGCCAAGACTATGGCATTGAATTAGAAGGTGCTGGCGTAGCATTACGCGCTACCTTCCTGATCGACAAAGACGGCGTAGTACGTCACCAAGTCGTGAACGACCTGCCATTAGGCCGTAGCCATGACGAATTACTGCGCGTGGTTGACGCACTGCAATTCCACGAAGAGCACGGCGAAGTTTGCCCGGCAGGTTGGCAAAAAGGCGACGCTGGCATGACAGCGACACCTAATGGCGTTGCGGAATACTTAGCTGGCAATGCTGAAAAACTGTAATACTTAGTGCCATTTTAGCATTGACTGCCCGTTATGGCACACGCTCTAACGGGCATTTTTATGGAAATGCACTTGCATTTATTAATGATAACAATTATCATTAACAGTAGAGTCACTTCTCTTCTTACGCAAGCCAAAGCCTCTATTTTTCTTAGCCAGCGTACTTTTTTAGTCGCTTTCGTTTTAGTGGGAGGCTTTATGACACCATCCAATGATTTACACAGCTTACTAACGACCATGACTTACCTCATGACACGTTACAGCCTGCAACGCGGCACGGAGAATCTTACCTGTGGTTCGATGGTAGCTGCCGAAGGGATTAAACAACACCTTGAATTATTGCTGACGCACCCTGACGTGCAAAATTCGCCATCGGCACGCAGTGCCTATCAAGGATTATTATGCGAATGGTGTAGTATCGTTACACAGCATCAAGACTCCATCACCACCACACGCTGCAACTACCAAACACCATTATCACTCGCAGAACCCCACACCACATCGGATCATGCCTGTAACATTCACTAGGTTACGCAGTTGCACATCCTTTGTCTTCGCAAGGAATGGTTTCAACCGTGATATGGCTTAATTGCGGAAAGCCTGCCAGCAATTGGCGGTAATATTGCGGTGGACGCGGCTCGTGCGTCACCAACGATACCACCAGCGCGTAATCCTGCGCCCCCACCTTCCAAGTGTGCAAATCCGCCACACGATTATCCGCATCGCTTTCTAACACACGGCGAATGGCTTGGGTAACGCTTTCATCTAACGCTTCATCCAGCAAAATGGCACTGGTTTCGCGCAACAAACCGTAAGCCCAACGCGTAATTAACGCCGCACCAACCAACCCCATCAGCGGGTCAAGCCAATTCCAACCCCAGTATTTTCCCGCTAACAATGCCACAATTGCCAACACTGAAGTCAACGCATCAGCTATCACATGCAAATAAGCTGCCCGCAAATTGTGATCATGATGGTGATGTTCATGGTCGTGGTGATCGTGATGATGGTGTTCATGGTCGTGATGATGGTCGTGATCACCCAATAACCACGCACTGACCAAATTAACCCCTAAACCTATTACAGCGACGGTGATTGCCTCATTGAATTGGATCGCTTGTGGCGTAATCAACCGCCCCATCGCCTCAATTGCCATTAACACCGCAACCACTGCCAGCACCACCGCACTGGTAAAACCGCCCAGCACGCTCACCTTCCCCGTGCCAAAACTGAAACGTGCCGACTGCGCATATTGCCGTGCATAACGGTAAGCAAATAACGTAATCGCAAACGCTGCCGCGTGCGTCCCCATGTGCCAACCATCCGCCAGCAATGCCACGGAATTGAACATTGACCCTGCAATAATTTCCGCCACCATCATGATCGCTGTGAGTGCGAAAACCATTCGCGTGCGGCTTTCGCCATCATGATGCACGCGCAAATAATTGTGCTCGTGTTGCCAATGCTGCAAAGTTTGGGTATGCATATCCACTCCTGAATTAATTACTGTAAGGATTCGTAACGTTTATCGGTTAAGGTTTTTAAGAATGCCACTAACGCATCCACCTCAGCATCTTTTAACGGAGGAGCTTTAAACGCTTTATCCTTCAAAGCCAATGCATTATTCACCTCAGGGGTATCCCACGCCTTACCCGTTTCTGGATTAACCTCACGTTTTTGGTTATTGAAGTGATCATAAAACAAAATAACCGTCTTCAAATCGTTAAATACGCCATTGTGCATATACGGTGCAGTCACTGCCACATTACGCAATGTTGGGGTTTTGAATTTACCGTCTTGAGTTTTATCGGTAACTTGCTTGTTTTCCAACAAACCGTGATCAATAAAACTTAAACCTTTACCATTTAATTCACGCACCACTTTATTGATCGGCACACCAAGGTTATGAAACTCGTAATTAGAAAACGTCTCGCCTT
>CAZTUZ010000244.1:0-3721 GCA_964617055.1 uncultured Thiothrix sp. | reverse complement strand
TCCGATCTGCCTTACGGACACAATCTGCCGAATTTGGCAGCGAAAATCGACGATACTACCCGCGTGGTTTTCATTGCCAACCCGAATAATCCGACCGGAACGTGGTTAAACAAAACCGATTTACACCGCTTTTTAAGCACCGTACCGAAAGACGTGATTGTGGTGATTGACGAGGCTTACACCGAGTATGTGCAAGACCCTGAATTTCCCAATGCGTTGGCATGGTTGAGTGAATTTCCGAATTTAATCGTGACGCGCACCTTCTCGAAAATTTACGGGTTGGCAGGTTTGCGCGTGGGTTATGCTGCTTCCAGCCCTGAAATCGCCGATATGTTAAACCGCGTGCGCCAGCCGTTTAACGTTAATTCCCTTGCTTTAGCCGCTGCACAAGCCGCATTGGACGATGACGCATTCTTGCAAGCTAGTGTCGCGCTGAATGCAGAAGGGTTGCAGCAATGGTTTGCCGCGTGTGCACAACAGCAGTGGGAATACATGCCGACGGTGGGGAATTTCATCACCATTAATATGCAGCGTCCGGCAGCTCCGTTGTACGAAGCGTTGTTGCGCGAAGGGGTGATTGTGCGCCCATTGGCGGGGTATCAATTGCCGAATCACTTGCGGATTACCATTGGCACGGCAGCGCAAAATGCGCGTTGCATTGCTGCATTGCAAAAGGTTTTAGCGGCGTGATAAACAAACTCGTGATTTTTGGCGTGGGGCTGATTGGCGGCTCGCTCGCGTTAGCCTTGCGTCAAGCGCATTACTGCCAAACCATTGTCGGGTGCAGCCGCAATGCCGAACATTTGCAATTGGCGGTGGAATTGGGCGTGATTGATAGTTTCACTACCGACCCCGCCGAAGCGGTACGCGATGCCGATATGGTATTGCTTGCCGTGCCAATGGGGGCGATGCGTGCGCTATTGCAGCAAATTCAGCCCGTTTTACCCGCTACCGCGATTTTAACCGACGCAGGCAGTACCAAAGGCAGCGTGGTGACGGAAGTTGCGCAAATCTTCGGCGAATCCTTCAGTCGTTTTGTGCCAGCGCACCCGATTGCTGGGCGAGAAAAAAGCGGTGTGGAAGCAGCGATTGCGGATTTGTACGTCAATAAGCGCGTGATTTTAACGCCCTTGGCACACACCGATGCGGATGCGGTGGCGCAAGTCGAAGCCATGTGGCGCGTGACGGGGGCGGTGTTGGAAGCCATGCCCGTGGATTTGCACGATCAAGTATTAGCCGCCACCAGCCATTTGCCGCACGTTTTGGCGTTTTCCTTGGTGGATACCTTGTTGGGCTTGCCCATGCGTGAAGACATTTTCCGCTACGCAGCGGGGGGATTCCGCGATTTCACGCGCATTGCTTCCAGCGACCCCGTGATGTGGCGCGACATTTGCCTAACGAATCAAACCGCGATTCTGGACATGATTGGTAAATTGCAAGCCGACTTAAGCGAATTTTCGGCAATGATTGCCGCGCAAGATGGCGACGGTTTGCACACTCGCATGACGCGTGCCAAACAAGCCCGCGACAGTTACATTGCTTATTTGGAAAATGGCAAGCAAGATAATCCGTCTGAATAACCTACCGTGTGAGTGTGCCGCCTGATGAAAACGATACCGCATTACCTGCAAGTGATCGCCGTGAGTGCGGCATTATTCGTCGGCGGTTGCGCCACGACTTCACCCACGCTGCAAGGGTATCCGTCCGGTTTAGCGGCGGCATTACCGCATACCGATGGTTACGGTTTGTTGGCAAAACCCGCGCCATTACCCGATAGCGTGCGCAAAGCCGCTTACGCGCAAGCCAAGCAGTCGTGCGCGGTGGATTGCGTCACGCCTGCGGGGAAAGTGTTGGGAGCGGTGGATAACGTTCCCGCCTATTCCAATTGCCAATCGACCTGTGCGCGTTCCGAATTTTCCTTTATGGATTTGCACAGCAAAGCGATTACCTTGCATGAAAAACCACCCGCTGATAAGCAACTGCATTACGTCGGTTTAACTTATCAGTGCGTGGAATACGCTCGCCGTTGGTGGATGACGAATCGCGGTATTACCTTTGGTGATGTCGACAGTGCTCACGAAATCTTGTACCTCACTGAAGGCGAAAATAGCCAATCTGGAGCTAAGTTCCCGTTAGCGCGTTCGTTAAATGGCACGGCAACCCGTGCGCCGCAACGCGGTGATTTACTGGTGTATTACCCGAATCCCGCTGACCCGAAATGGCGGCACGGGCACGTTGCGGTCGTGGTTAGCGTGGATGTGGCGCACGGTTGGGTGAATGTTGCCGAGCAGAATTACAACAACCTGCCGTGGGTAAAACCGCATCAGTACGCACGCCAATTGCGTCTGTTCAACGTCGGTGGGCGTTATCACGTCGAAGATGTCGCCAGCGACAATATCAGTAACCCAACGGGCGGACTGATTTCGGGGTGGATTTATCCGGCAACTTCAGCTAATGATTGATGAATGCAGTGCTAGTGGAGCAGACCTTATGCGACTCAACGCGATTACGCTTAAAAATTTTCGTTGTTATGAGGAATTGACAGTTAAGTTACATCCTCGCCTCACAGTATTAGTTGCTAATAATGGTAGTGGTAAAACTAGCATTTTAAATGCGATGGCAATTACATTAGCTGATTACATCAAAGGTTTGCCTTTATCTAATGCAACGATTCCAATGCTACATGAGCAAGACCGACGACGTATCGTGGTTAATCCTGAGTTATTGACAACTGAAGTGACAGAATCAACAAGGATTATGTTGTTTTGCTCAGAAAACAGCGAGCCTAATTTTGCAGCCATGAAAGTTATTGGGAGCGGATTTGATCCTAATAAGCCAATTCATCATGGTGATAAATTATTTTTTCCAAAAAGTGTGATGTCTAAAGTTGCAGAAAATTATAATAATTTAGCTATTTCCGATGGTAGTGAGCCTTTAATTAATGCTGGAATAAGTGATTACGAAAAGGGAATAGTTAAGGATAATACATTTAATTTGCCAATTATTTCTTGCTATGGCACTAATCGGGATTGGCATGATGTCAGCTTATCACTGGATAATTCTATGGATTCTAGTGATTTATTATCACGTTTTGCACCTTATAAAGATGCGTTGCAGTTCAAGAAAAGTTACAAGAGTTTTTTTCATTGGTTTCAATATGTGGCAAAAATTCATGCCGATGAACGAAATGCCTTATTTGAGAAATTTGCTGAAAAAGCTGTTGGAATGCCAACATTGTATGGTGAGTTAATTGAGGCAATACGTCTACCCATTGATTTATGTCTTAAAGAAGTGGGATGGCGAAATTTGAGTTATAGTCATCAATACCAGAATATTATGATGGAGCATCCCCATTATGGTGTAATGGAAATTAATCAGTTGTCAGATGGTATTCGTAATACAATTGCGTTGGTAGGGGATATTGCGTTGCGTTGTGTGCGTTTAAACAAGCATCTTGGTATTCATGCTTGTGAAGAAACAACAGGCATTGTGATGATCGACGAAGTGGATATGCACCTTCATCCTAGTTGGCAGCAAACTGTATTAGGCAGCCTGACGAAGGCTTTCCCCAATATTCAGTTCATTGTCACCACGCACAGTCCGCAGGTTTTATCAACAGTACGCCGTGAAAATATTCGTCTTTTAGGGATGAATGAGACAGGGCAAATGACTGTCTCCGAGCCATTGGCGGATTCGTATGGCGAGCCAAGCAATGATGTGT